>JAJAZG010000095.1 GCA_026785865.1 Pseudanabaena sp. CAN_BIN31 | reverse complement strand
TTTCTCCTGCTTTTTCGCTTCTACTCTACCTTTCGCTATTTATTTTACCCTTCCTTTACGAGCGGAATTTGGGTTAAAGAGCAAACGCAAAAAAAGGAAGCCGAATCATGACCGACTACAACGCGATCGCCGAATCCAATAACTTCATCGTGCTGGAACAATACAGCAAGCAATCAAAAGTTAGCGAAAGCTACCAAAGCGAATACGATTTGGAGGGCGAGTTTATTCAGGATTTAACCCAGCAAGGCTATCAGTACCTGCCCAGCGTCACCAACCCCCAAGCCATGCTAGCCAACGTGCGCGAGCAGTTGCAGACATTAAATAACGTGCAGTTTACCGAAGGCGAATGGCAGCGCTTTGTAGAAACCTTTTTAGATAAACCTAGCGACAGCATTATTGATAGAACCCGCAAAATTCATGACAACTATATCCATGATTTTGTATTTGATGATGGTCGCATTCAAAACATCTACCTCCTCGATAAAAAGAACCTTGCCCGCAACAAAGTCCAAGTGATCAAGCAATTTGCACAACAGGGAACCCAAGCCAACCGCTACGATGTGACCATCTTGGTTAACGGCTTGCCCCTAGTGCAAATTGAGCTAAAAAAACGCGGCGTGGCGATTCGTGAAGCCTTTAACCAAGTGCATCGCTACAGCAAAGAGAGCTTTAATACCGAACACTCGCTGTATAAGTATTTGCAACTGTTTGTCATTTCCAACGGCACCAATACCCGCTACTTTGCCAACACCACCCAGCGCAATAAAAATAGCTTTGACTTCACCATGAACTGGGCGAAAGCCGATAACAACCTGATCAAAGACCTGAAAGACTTTACCTCCACCTTTTTTCAAAAAAACACCCTGCTCAATGTGCTGTTGCAGTATTCAGTCTTTGATGTGAATGACACCTTACTGGTAATGCGCCCCTACCAGATTGCCGCCACCGAGCGCATTTTATGGAAAATCAACAGCGCCTACCAAGCCAAACACTGGAGCCATCTTGAGAGCGGCGGCTATATCTGGCACACCACTGGCTCAGGCAAAACCTTAACCAGCTTTAAAGCGGCGCGGCTAGCGACGGAGCTAGAGTTTATCGACAAAGTGTTTTTTGTGGTCGATCGCAAAGACCTCGACTTCCAAACCATGAGAGAATATCAACGCTTTTCGCCCGATAGCGTCAATGGTTCTGACAGCACTGCGGGGCTGAAGCGTAATCTGGATAAAGACGACAACAAAATCATCGTCACCACCATCCAGAAACTCAATCACCTGATGAAAACCGAAAGCGACCTAGCCATTTACAACAAGCAGGTCGTGTTTATTTTTGATGAATGCCACCGCAGCCAGTTTGGTGAGGCGCAGAAGAACTTAAAGAAAAAATTTAAGCGATTTTATCAGTTTGGCTTCACTGGCACGCCCATTTTTCTTCAAAACGCCTTGGACGCAGACACCACCGCCAGCGTATTTGGTCGTGAGCTACATTCCTATGTGATCACCGACGCGATCCGTGATGAAAAAGTGCTGAAGTTCAAGGTGGACTACAACGATGTGCGCCCACAGTTCAAAGCCATTGAAACCGAGCAAGATGAGCAAAAGCTAAACGCCGCCGAAAACAAACAAGCCCTGTTACACCCCGATCGCATTCGCAAGATTTCTCAATACATCCTGAATAACTTCCGCCAAAAAACTCACCGATCGCAAGCAGGCGGTAAAGGCTTTAATGCCCTGTTTGCGGTGAGCAGTGTGGACTCTGCCAAGCTGTATTACGAAGCCTTTAAGCAGTTGCAAAAAGACCGAGATAAACCATTGAAGATCGCCACCATTTTCTCCTTTGCAGCTAATGAAGAACAAGGAGATGAAAGCTTTGATGTATCAGCCATGAACAGTAGCGCCAAAGAATTTTTAAGCGTGGCGATCGCTGACTATAACGCCCTGTTTGCAACCAACTTCAGCGTAGATAATAACAGTTTTCAAAACTACTACCGCGATCTTGCCAAACAAGTAAAAGCCAAAGAAATTGACCTGCTGATCGTGGTGGGTATGTTCCTGACGGGATTTGACGCGCCTACGCTCAATACGCTGTTTGTGGACAAAAACCTGCGCTATCACGGTTTGCTGCAAGCCTATTCACGCACCAACCGCATTTATGATGCCACCAAAACCTTTGGCAATATCGTCACCTTCCGCGATTTGGAACAAGCCACCATTGATGCCATTACCCTGTTTGGCGATAACAACACCAAAAACGTGGTGCTCGAAAAAAGCTACAAGGAATACATGGGCGGCTTTACCGATGTGGTGACTGGTGAAGCGCGGCGCGGCTTTGTGGAGGTGGTGACGGAATTAGAGCAGCGTTTTCCCAACCCCGACGAGATTGTTTTAGAAAAAGACAAAAAAGACTTTGCCAAGCTATTTGGTGAATACTTGCGCGTTGAAAATGTGCTGCAAAACTACGATGAATATGCCAGCCTGAAAGCCTTGCAACAGGTCGATAGGAATGACTCGGCGGCGGTTGAAGCGTTTAAAGCGGAACACTATTTAAGTGATGAAGACCTGACGGCACTGCAAGCAATCAAGGTTCCTGCTGAGCGCACCATTCAAGATTACCGCTCCACCTATAACGATATCCGCGACTGGTTGCGCCGTGAAAAAGCGGGCAGTGAAAAAGAAGAATCCGCGATCGATTGGGATGATGTGGTGTTTGAAGTGGATTTGCTGAAATCCCAAGAGATCAATCTGGATTACATTCTTGAGCTAATTTTTGAGCAGAATAAAAAGAATAAAAGTAAGGGTGAATTGATCGAAGAAGTGCGCCGCTTGATTCGATCCAGCCTAGGCAATCGAGCCAAAGAAAGCCTGATTGTGGATTTCATTAATCAAACCAATCTCGATGAGATGGCAGATAAAGCCAGCATCATTGATACGTTCTTTAAATTTGCCCAAGCCGAGCAAGCCCGCGAAGCAGATGAGTTAATTCGTTCAGAAGGCTTGAATGAGGAAGCAGCCAAGCGCTATATCAGTGCCTCCCTGAAACGCGAGTTCGCCAGCGAGAATGGGACTGAGTTAAATTCCACACTGCCTAAAATGAGTCCGCTTAATCCAGAATACAAAACCAAGAAGCAGAGCGTTTTCCAAAAAATTGCGGCGTTTGTTGAGAAGTTTAAATGCGTAGGCGGGCAGATTTAGGACTGCCAATCGGCGAAAAAATAGTGAGCAAACCGTTATACCAAAACCAATGAGTCCGTTAGGGTTATCTGCTTCGGTTCGAGATTGGTAAGCAAAAATTATTCTCTTCATTGATGAGTTCCGAGACGTTATCGGTGATTCCTTTCATGATGCGTTCCACCGCCAAAGTTAAGAATAGATAAGCGATCGGGCATAACAAATCATTGGAGCGGACAGAATTGTGAGTTTTTGGTGACGAGCAAAGATTTAGGTCTGCCGCTCAATTCAGCCGTTATGCCAAACAAATTTATATCCCCAAAATTTAGAACCTAATGTCTACATCCCAAGAAATAGAAGCAAAAATATATTTAGAAAAGCTACACATCTCAACTTCGGATGGCAAAGGCATAGGTACTCCAACTGTAAAAATTAGAGCCATGAGGTCTCTTCCACCCCCAAAAATGCCATTATGGTACGAAGCAAAAGTTATATCATTTAGAACCAGTAAACTATTAGACCTCTTGCAGAACTGATTTCATGGTAGAGTAACGGGTTTGGTTAATCTCAGCTATATCCAAGTCATAGTTGTAGATTGAGCCAATCAAACAGCAGAAAAGCCTAAATCAAGCCAACCCATAA
>JAJAZG010000094.1 GCA_026785865.1 Pseudanabaena sp. CAN_BIN31 | reverse complement strand
GTTTAGTACCAACAGAATCATTAAAAAACAGAAGAGGCGCTTTGCACCTCTTCTGTTTTTTTGTGAAAAAAAATTTGAATTTATTATTTTATAGCTGTCGCCAAGTGAATCAGGACATAAAACCTGAAAGTGGGAGGCGTTGCAAAGCAACGCTTCCCACTTTCTTGGGTCTTGTTTTGTCTTAATCCAAGTGGTGACAGCTATAATTCTTCTACTTCCTCTGGCTGCTCTAAATATCGACAAATTTCATTGATTTTCATCCGATAAATATGCGGCCAGCCACCATTTGTCTCAATATCGCGTAAGACATTAAATAGCTCATGCCGACTATTTGGTAGAGCAAGCTGAAACAGATCGTCGCGAATGCGTTTATGAGTTGCTTCTAAAACCCGCAAAATTTGCAAAAGACTAGTGGGATTGCCCTCATGAGCTTGAGCGATTTGCCATAGGCGATCGCTGATCGCCTCAAGCTCAGCTAAATCAGTAGTTTGTTCCTGTTGCGATCGGTTCTGTGATTGGATTTCTGTTTGTGCCAAGCTAAGTACCCTCGTGCGCGATAATATGATGATTGGAATTTTACGAATTAAGTGTCTTTAGTGAGCTTACCTTTATGGCTAGTCTAAAGCACCACCAACTCCTTAACGATCCCAATTTAAAATCCCAAGCTAGATTGGATTTTTTAACAGAGTCATCATAGGCTGCGCTTTGCGCGATCCTTGATAACTCTAAAATACCACCCGTTAAATACCGTTAAATTTAAGAAGAGGTTATTTATGAAATTTCGTAATTTTACGAAAGCAATTTTTACATTGTGTATCAGTTTATGCATGTTAGTAGCAAGCAGTTTGTTTACTAGCCACGCGATCGCCGCTACTCAAGGCTTGACCTACGATCAAATTAGAAATACTGGCTTAGCCAATAAATGCTCTGACATTCTGAGCTCTTCTCGCGGCGGTCGTAGCTTCATCCCTATTGGTGTGGGTAAATCCGTGGAAATTACGGATCTTTGCTTAGAACCAACCTCATTTTTTGTTAAAGAAGAATCTACTGGTAATAAGCGCAAAAAACCTGAGTTTGTCGCCAGCAAACTGCTTACTCGCTCCACCTCTAGCCTCGATTTTGTCAAGGCAACTGTGACTGGCAACAGCGATGGTAGCCTTAGCTTGGTTGAAACTGACGGTCTAGATTATCAACCAATCACTGTCAAAATGCCTGGTGGTGAGCTTGTTGCAATTTTGTTTACCATCAAAAGTTTCAAAGCCACCACTGCTCCTGGGGTAAATGGCATTACGACATCTGTTGACTTTATTGGCTCTACCGATGTGCCTACCTATCGCGGTTCTGGCTTTATCGATCCTAAGGGTCGTGGTCTGGCGATCGGTTATGACTCTGCTGAGGCATTGCCCGGTAAGCGTAACTCTTTTGATAACAGAAGCATCAAGGATGACTCAACCTCCAAAGGTACGATGTCCTTACAAATCGCGAAATTGAATGCTGACACTGGTGAAATTGCTGGTACTTTCGAGACTGAGCAAACCTCTGACAATGACCTTGGCGGTGTTGAACCCAAGGAAGTAATCATTCGCGGCGTATTTTACGGGCGAGTTAGCGCTTAATCTTTAAGTTAATCTTTGAAAAGGAGAGTCCAAATTTGGACTCTCTTTTTTGTCTCGCATCGCTAAAATATAAGCTATAACTATTTTTAGAAGTTAGTCACCAATAAATATATGCAAAAAATTATTATCAAAAATTTCGGCGCGGTTAAATACGCCGAGATTGAAATAAAGAAAGTGTTAGTTTTAATCGGTGAGCAAGCTAGTGGTAAAAGCACTATTGCTAAACTTATCTACTTCTTTAAATCACTACGAGATGACGTATTTAATCAGATTTATCAAGATCAAGAAAGAGATTACTTTGATGTGAATACTGATGTTGTTTTTGTGTTACAAAATAAATTTTATAACTGGTTTGGATCGACTAAAAGTTTTAGTAATTTTGAAATAAAGTTTTATTATGATCTTGAAATAGATAAAGTATTAACTTTAAACCTTAATGCAGATAAAACATTGCGATGTAAGCTTAGCTCAAACTTCTTGGATACTAAATCTCAAACCTCTATCAATGAGGTTAAGAAATTACTGCAACCACTATCAGATATAAATACTCATGAACGGCTCGCTCACGAGCAAAATAAACTTGCTTATGCCAACATACTTGCAGATGAATTAAATGATTTGTTCAGTTGTTATCAAGTTGATTCATTGTATATAATTGCAGGTCGAAGTGCCACGGTGAGTTACTCTGAAATATTTGAAAAACATCTATTTGCAAGCGTACAGAGTAGGTTAGAAAAAAATAGTACTCTTGAGTCTTATTTAAAAAAACAGACAGGTGACGAGATTTTAATGTTGAAATTTATGGAGAAGATTATTTATAACAAGTCATTTCTGAATCACTATGAAGGTCGAATTGAAAAATTTAAACAGACAGATCCTTATTTTAATTCTTTCATAACAGATAAACACATCAATCGAGAGATAGTAAAAAGTAAAATATTTGAAATATTGAAAGGTGAATATATCAATGATAACGACGAAGAGAAAATCATGCTTAATTCACAGAAATCTATCGATCTTCGTAATTCTTCATCAGGACAGCAAGAAGTAATTAGAGTCTTGCAAGATATACTTGTTGTTATAACCAAAGGGCTAAAACTTAAAGGAGTAAAACTATTCAGAGTAATAGAGGAGCCAGAAGCACATTTGTTTCCTATTGCTCAGAAAAATTTGGTTGAATTGCTAGCTTTGATGGTTAATCAAAATGATGAAAATCAACTCATTATTACAACTCATAGCCCTTATATTCTCACGGTATTTAACAACTTGTTATTTGCTCAAAGAGTTATAGATAAGAATCCTTCGGTTGAGCCTGAAGTATCCGAAATTATCCCGAAAGAATTTTGGTTAGATCCTGAAGAATTTTCTGCTTACTCATTAGGCAATTCTTCTATCGAAGAAGAACCTGAATATTGCGAATCTATTTTTAATCAAAAAACAGGCGTTATTAAGCAAAATTATTTAGATGCCGTCTCTGAGATGTTGGGGGGAGATTTTAATGCTTTATATAGTATTTAGAGTTTACCAAAAAGTAAATGATCCCATTACTTAAGAAAATCGCTGCTATAGGAGTGGGCGATCCCAGTGATTTCTAAGGTAAATAAAGGATCGATTATTTTCTGACTGTCTCTTATGCTAAAAGTTCTAGAAGAAGATGAGCAAGTTTGAAGAGATAAAAGAGTATTTATCAAATAGCTTTGATAAGTTAAATAATGTATTAGAAATAGAGCAGCGAGAAAGATTTTCTGTAATCGATCATGAAGGTCAATCTTTTATTATTTTGAGTATTAATCTTGAAAATAATACGTTTACAATTAAAAAAAAAGGTCGAGATATAGTTGAATCTGACTTTGACAATACAAAATTGTTCAATATAATAGATGCAAGAACTGTTGCATTTATCCCGATTGATGGCAAAAATGGACTTTTAGGATTTGGCGAATCTTATTGTGATTTTGTATTTTTTGATGATAATGAATTTTGCTTTGTTGAGTTTAAATTGAATGCAACTAGTCAAGAAGACAGAGCAGTGCGAAAAAATCGCAAAAAAGCTATAGATCAACTAAAAAGTACGATTAGTCTATTTGATCGCAAGTTAAACAACAATTACAATGATTTGAAATTAGAGGCTTATGTCTGTACACCTGAAACTTATCCAAGAGGAGACAAGGGTTGGGCGGATTTAGCAATTGCTTTTTATGATGAAGTTGGGATTGCCCTTTTTGAACATAATGAAAAAATTTACATGTAAAAAATAAGAGGTGATACTTTGTACCACTGCTTATTTGTGAAGACTAATTCTGTAAATTTTTTTTGAAGAAGTCGATCGCATAGCCAATTTCTAAAACTTGGTTACTACGCTTGCTAGAGCCGTGACCTTCATCGGGGAAAATTACGAGTTGAGAGGGGATTTTCTTTCGTTCAAGAATTTTTTGAATTTGAATGGCTTCGCCAACGGGGACGCGGGGATCGTTTGCGCCTTGGATAATTAATAATGGAGCTTTAATGCGATCGCTATAGGTCACTGGCGACAAATCAATTAAGGCTTGCCGATCTTTGACAGGATCGCCATATTCACTGATCCGAAGAATGCGGCGATAGGGAGCAGTGTTATTTAGGAATGTGATCAGATTACTAATGCCGACGATCGATACACCTGCGTCATAACTTCCTGCAAATTTGGACATCCCCATGAGGGCAGCATAGCCGCCATAACTACCGCCAAGGATGCCAATTTTGGGTATTATGCCGTTAATTTGCCAGTTTTTGCGGATGTAGAGCGATGCATCTTCGATGTCGGTGACTACTTTGAGGCGATCGCGTCCATTATCAGCATTCAGCCATGTTTTGCCATAGCCCTCACTGCCGCGTACATTTGGCTCTACAAATACAAATCCTGCGTTCACAAATAATTGGGCGTAACGATTAAAGCCAGTTTTGCTTTGTCCTTCGGGTCCCCCATGAAAATTC
>JAJAZG010000093.1 GCA_026785865.1 Pseudanabaena sp. CAN_BIN31 | reverse complement strand
ATTTGGGTTGCACCTCACAATCAGCAAATCGGAATCACCGAGAAACTCGCCAATAATTAGATCTTCAGATTCAAATTCGTTGGAATTTCGTCTCAGAGTTTGCTGTTTTTCTAAAACTTCTTGAGGTGACCAAATGATTAGTCCTGATTGTCCATAAGTCTTGTCTTCAAATAGGTGCAATCCATTACATTTTTGCCATAGTTCTTGAAGTTCTTCTGGCAAAGAGATATTTAGTCTAGTCTCTAAGGCTTGTGTTGATCGTGGAATAGGCGGTGCAATTTCTGAATTAAGGGGCATGGCGATCGCCATATCAGCTAGTTCAATAGTTCCTAGTTGCTCGATCTTGCTTAATATTGCGTCAATTTTAGATTTAGCTTGTGTCTGCATAATAAACTCCTACCAATTACGCCAAAATTCGTTAAATTCACTTTGATGCACTTCACGCAGAACAGGCACAAGGTTGTCAAAGTCGTTATTGCCGCCTAACTCTCTAGGGTGGATATGATGAATATCATAGCTTGCCCATCCGCCTTCGGGGACGGGATATTTTCTGTCTATCCACTCTGATATATATTGACCGCGTTCTTGCCTTCCCCAGACGACTCTTTGTTCTTTGGGTATTTTGGCTAGATTGCCTTGAGGGAAATGGATAGGTTTGCCATTGCGCGGATCTATAACAGATGAATAGGGTTGTCCTTGTGTGTTAACAATCACTTTTACTACGATCTGAAAGTATCCCTAATAATCGCCTATATTCTGCTAGTTCATGAAAATAGTTAGTCAAGTAGTTTTTATTGGTAAATGATCATGAAAAAATAATATATCGCATGACTATTTTGTGTAAAATTATGTAAAATATCTTAAGTTGACGAGTTGTTACCATGCCATCGAATGAATCAATAGACTACAAGCTCATACTAATCGCACATATGATATGTGCAGATCAACAGATTCACAGTGATGAGGCAAAGGCATTGCATGAATTGGCAGAGCAAGTTAATGCCAATCAACAAACCATTGACGAAACAGAGAAAATATTTTCTCAAGATAAACATCTTATCTCTGTTGAAGATGCAGCTAAGAGAATAAATCCGAATGAAAGAAGTGAGTCAATCAGACAGATTTTAGCGATCGCTTATGTTGATGGATTTTTCTCACCGCTAGAAAGGGAGATGCTGGTGAAAGTTGCAGATATATTTGGCTGTTCACAACAATTACAAGACATTATCGAAGCCGCCGAAGAGTTTAGAGCTAGTTATGTCAATGATGATGGTAATGAGAATGAGTCATCGAAACTTTCTCTTGGTGCAGTCATTCTAAAAGGGGCTGAGTCTGTTTTATCAAGATCGATTGTTCAGAAATTGGGACAAATTGCACCTGAAAATATTGGACGCAAGATTGAAAAGTTGCAGCGAGAAATCTTGCTGTCGGGCGAAGAGTATGACTCTGCTATCAAGCAATGTGGTGATATTGCTAAAGAAGATTATCAGTTTTCAGAACTATCTCTAAATAGGACTTTAGAATCACTTGAAAAGCTAACGATTAATATTCAAAAACGACTTTTAATTGTCCAGAAGCAATCAAGTGGGAAAGGTACATCCAGTAGCGCAAAAGAAGTTTTCGCACTACTGGAAGTGACTAGAAAAGCGTTGACAACTGAAATAATCAAAGAGATTGAGCTATTAAGGGAATCTCTAAAAGCTAAACAACGTGCGCTTAATCACTTTAGTATTGCTTTTATGGGAAAGACAAAAGCAGGGAAAAGTACACTTCACGCTATTGTTACAGGTGGCGGATGGGAGGCTATTGGCGTAGGGAAACAACGCACAACTCGCTACAATCGAGTTTATGAATGGAAAAATATTCGGATTATTGACACTCCTGGAATTGGTGCGCCTGAAGACGGAGGGAGAACAGATGAAGAGGTTGCTCAAAGCGTGATTGATGAGTCTGATGTCATTTGCTATGTCGTCACTAATGACAGCATCCAAGAAACTGAATTTAGTTTTCTAAAAAGTTTAAAAGAGAAGACAAAGCCTTTGATTATCCTTCTAAATGTCAAAAACAATCTACGTGATTCTAGGCGTTTACAACACTTTTTAAGCGATCCTGATAAGCCATTCACACAAGAGGGGAAAAGCAGTCTTAAAGGTCATATTGAGAGAATTCGCCGCTATGCTCAAGAGCATTATGCTAATAACTACTTCGATGTCATTCCCTCTATGCTGTTGGCAGCACAAATGTCTCGTGAGCCAGAAAATGAGAAAATCAGAGATAAATTATTTGAGGCTAGTAGAATAAAGGACTTTCTAGACTCTATTCGTGTATCTCTAGTCGAGTATGGAACAATTCGGCGATCGCAAACTCTTTTAGGCTCAACGGTAGGGACTGTTGAAAAGCCTTATAAATGGCTTTCTAAAGAGTTGCAAACATATCAACAACTACTTGAAAGTTTAAGAGAAAAGCGAAGGACTATATTAGGAAAAGTAAAATCAGAAGAACAACACGCTCTCCTTGACTTAGAAAATCAAATTGGAGAAGTTTTTCAAGATGTCAGTAATAGTGCAGTTACATCTTTCGCCAGAGATAATTGGAAAGTAGACCAACCTACGATGATTAAAAATTGGGAGAAAAAGCTCAAAGATATTCGGTTTTCTGAGCGAATTGGTAATGCCTATCAAAAAGTGGGTGAAGAGTTTAAAAAGAAAGTTTCTGAGATTCTTGAAGAATTGGGCAGGGAATTACAGCTTGTAGCGGATTTGTCGGGAGGAAGTTTCAAATTTGATAAGCATGATACAGACGGCTCTACAAAGTCGTATCTGAGGACAGGTGGGATACTGTTAGGTATAGCATCAAGTGTTATGGTGTTTACTCCATTAGCCCCTTTTGCTCTTGCAGTTGGATTAATTGGTGTTGCAATGGGACTTATTAGTAATATTGGTGGTTGGTTCAAGTCAGAAGACGAAAAACGCAGAGAGGCTGCTGCTAAAATCACAAGCTCACTGCGTAGTCAACTAGAAACTCAACAAACACAAATTGTCAAGAAGGCAAAAGATGATTTTAGTAAGTCTTGCAGACAAACTGAAAGGGATATAGATCAATATTTTGAAGAACTGATTGCGGGAGTTGAAGCAATTACTAGCGAACTAAGGACATCTCAAGTACAGATTCAAGGAACTGCTAATTATCTAAATCGTGCTTATGCTAAGCGTATTATTGATTATTGCCTAAAACAGTATAATCCTTTGACTGATGCAGGTATAAGCCAAATAATTTCCAAAGTTGAAAGGCAATTTGGACAGTCAATAAATATTCAAACTAAGTCAAACATCAAGATATCAAAGAAATTGCAGGAAGATCTAAAACGAATCTTGCAAGAAGATGTCACTATTCAAACTGTAAATACAAAATCAAAATAGGTAAAAAACTATGTCTCAAGCAAATACAAGTTTTAAAGCTGCTGAAGTCGGAGCCAAAATCAAGGGAGAGCTTAGCAAATTAGACAAGCTCTTAACCCAATCAAAAAATGATGAGTTATCTGCTATCCGCACAAAACTAAGCGACCAGCTAAAAGAATATCAAGCACAAGGAGCGATTAGAGTTGCTTTTATTGGTCAGTACAACGCAGGTAAATCTACAATGATTTCGGCTCTCACTGGGCGGCGTGACATTCGCATTGACTCTGACATTGCTACCGATACAACCTCTATCTATGATTGGAATGGCATCCAAATAATCGATACCCCAGGGCTTTTCACCGATCGCAAAGATCACGATGACATTACCTATGAGGCAATTGATAAAGCCGACTTACTGGTTTTTTCGCTTACCTATATGTTGTTTGATGCTCTAACAGCGAAAAACTTTAAGTATTTAGCCTATGAAAAGGGCTATCGGTGGAAAATGATGATCGTTGTCAACAAAATGTCTGACGAAGCTGGTGAGGAAGAACAAAAGATTGCCAATTATCGCCAGAGTCTAGCAACTGCGATCGCTCCCTACAGCCTTGATGAGTTTCCTCTGTGCTTTGTAGATGCTAAGGATTATTGTGAAGGCATAGATGATGAAGATAGTTTTTTAACTGAAATTAGTCGTTTTCCAACTTTTACCAACGCACTGAATAATTTTGTAGAACGTAGGGCTTCGCTGACAAAATTTGATACTCCGATTCGTATCGTCTTGAGGCAGCTAGAAGATGCTCAAAACATCGTAGTGCGTGATTCAGTAAAAGATACAGCTTTCTTTGAATTATTATCTCGATTTAATCGCTTAGTCCAGCAAGATCGAGAACGTTTGCGTACTAAAGTCAAAAGCATTACGCTGCGTTTATCTGCCACAGTCGTAAATGAAGGAGCAGATCTAGCTGATTTACTAGGTGTAGAAAAGAATTTTGAATCGGCGGCAAAACAGGTAGAAACAAGCGTACAAAGCCATTGCGAAAAAGCGGCTGAAGAAATTCAAAGAGAAGTTGAGGCTACTCTAGATTCAACTCAAACAGCAGTCACAGAATTATTTCAAGGTGATTTATTCAATGCTTTTGAGGCAAGATTATCAGCAAACCAAAATATCTCTATAAAATCTGTAACTGCCAGTTCTGATACTGCCAAACTACAAAGACAGGTTGAAGTTCTTAAAAAGATCTCTACAAATGTAGGAGGAGAGATCAAAAAGTTGGCAGTAAACTCAGGCGCTGTAGGATCAAGTGGATTCCTAGCAGCATCACAGGTAGCAGGTAGTAGCGCTCATCAAATTGTTTACAATGTTGGCAAATTCATTGGTATTAAGTTTGCTCCTTGGGGGGCTGTTAATATTGCGAAAAATATTGCCAATGCTATGCCTTTTATTGGTGTGGCAGTAAGCGCTGTGTCTGTATATATGGATGTGAAAGCTATAGAAGAAGAAAAGAGACAGCAACAAGAATTAATTGATGCTCGCCTAAATCTCACAAGCCAGTTTGTCTCTATATCTAAACAGTTAGAAGATCAAGCAAATGAGCAGCTCAGAGAGTTTGAGTCACAATTTTTTGGAACGATTGAAAAACAAATTTTAGAAGCGCGTCAGCGTGAAGAGGTAGAAATCAAAAACTCAAATCATTATTTTAGTGAGCTTGTTGATCTCCGTAATGAATTTCAGATAATTTTGAGTGACATATCTAAATCTGATGCTAGCTAGGTTATTGTCGTCAAGATTGCGCGGCGAAGTGACAGGTACAAAATGCGATCGCTCAGGCAACCATTGCCCACTCTTAACCAGCGCCAACTCACTTGAGGAAAACCCAGAACCGTTTGATGATGGGACAATATTAGACATCGCAGTAGACCCCAAACTGATTTTTGACTGAAAGCGCTGATGTGGGAAGCGATCGCAACTGCTACCCTCCCCATAGTCAAAATTCTAGCATAAGGTGAAATTTTGGTAAAAAATCGGGCTTGACTTTGGACAAGGAAGCTTAAAGGCTTTTCACTCAACTATTCAGATACTTATTTTGGACACTAGCGATCGCTCTAAGCTTTATCTAGATCAC
Organism: Pseudanabaena sp. CAN_BIN31; assembly: GCA_026785865.1. Classification (GTDB taxonomy): domain Bacteria; phylum Cyanobacteriota; class Cyanobacteriia; order Pseudanabaenales; family Pseudanabaenaceae; genus Pseudanabaena. Next base: position 2,433 of record JAJAZG010000093.1, on the reverse strand, counting down.
AAGATTAAAAAAGAGGACTTGCAATGCAAGTCCTCTTTTTTAATCAGCCGATCACTTCAGCGATTTCGATTACTTGTCCGTCAGGATCTTTGACCAAAAAGTTAAGCGGCTTTTCGCTACGAACTTTGTGCTTGATCCCCTTAACCTGAATTTGTAACAAGAGTTGTTCTACACAGTCACGGTTAAAGCAAATATGCCGTCCGCGATCTCTATCCGTGACATTTGCTCCTGGCACAATATGCAGTTGCACATTTTTTTTGAGTTGATACCAAGCGCCCTCCATATCTGCCGAATATTTAGACTGAGCGCGTCTGGCTTCAGCAGGAATATAAATGGGGTCAGCAGGTGCGCCCATGCCGTATTCATAGCCATAGTAATAATGTAGCGGCACATCAGCGATCGCAAGTTTTAATTCGCCTTCGTAAAAATATCGCGCTTGATCGAGGTTAGAAACCATGATCGTATGTACTTTCGGTGCGCTAGAGAGGAACATCCACATGGCAACAGCGTATGCACCAAGCAGCATCACCATGATGCCTTGAGTAGAAAAGAGTGACTCCATCGTAAAGCAACTACATAATTAAAAGACTTAGCTTTTTAGTTTAACGCAACTGTCAGAGCTTTAAGTCGCAAAGGACACCTGCTAAAGTATATTTTCAGAGCGATCGCCGATTCGCGCTGTAAAGTTAACGCCTAAATTTGGAGTAAATGCTATGGTCATCCGCAATCTCAAATTACCTCTGTTAATTTTTTTGCTAGCGGCGATCGCATCAGCGATGTTTGGCGTAGCTAGAGCCGATGCTTTGCAAGCAATGCTCAAACCCAATAACCCTAGGCTCGGTGACACTGTTTCAGTCTGGATCTCGACTGATAAATCTGCAACAACACCGCCAACTGTGTCGGTGAATAATAAACAGTTTCCTGCTTTTGTGATGTCCCCAAATCGTTGGCGAGCCTTTATCCCCACAACGCCGCTTGATAAGGCAGGACTGCGGCAGGTGATTGTCACAGGTGATGGTTTGCAACAAACTTTGCCAATGCAATTAGGCGATCGCCAGTTTCCGACTCAAAGTATTTGGATTAATGATTCGGGTAGCGGTTCAGAGCCGACCGATTATGAATGGGACAAGGTTTCGGCGTTTAAAAAATTAGTTACTCCTCAAAAATTCTGGAATGGTATTTTCCTGAAGCCTAATGATGGCGAGATTACGACAGTCTTTGGGGTGCAGCGATATTACAATGGCGTGTTTGCCGATGATTATTACCATCGCGGCGTGGACTATGCAGGTGGCTATGGCTCACCTGTGATTGCACCTGCATCTGGTTATGTGCGTTTAGTGGGAACGGTCGCTCAAGGTTTTCTTTTGCATGGCAATACGATCGGCATGGATCATGGTCAGGGCGTGGAAAGTATCTTTTTGCATCTCAGCAAAATCTATGTCAAAGAAGGCGATTTTGTGAAGGCGGGGCAAGTAATTGGGGCGATCGGGGCAACGGGTGCGGTGACAGGCGCTCATTTGCACTGGGGTTTGTATGTGAACGGTGAAGCGATCGATCCTGTCGCGTGGCGATATGAAGGAGTGGAATAAAACCAAACCTCGCTTTGCGAGGTTTGGTTTTTAGGTTAGTCCAAACCAACCGAGATAAGTTGAGAGAATGGGTTTGCCAAAGAATAGGGAAATTGCGCCACCTATTGCTAAAAAAGGACCAAAGGGCATTGCCTGTTGTCTGCCCAAGTTTTTAGTTAGCAAGGCGATCGCCCCAAAGAAAGTACCGATCGCCGAAGCAATCAAAATCGTCAGCAAAACATTTTGCCAACCCAGCCACATCCCAATCATCGCCATAAGTTTAGGATCGCCACCGCCCATCGCTTCTTTTTGCAGAAAGACTCGACCAGCAACTCGCATGATGTCTAATAACCATATGCCTAGAACTGCTCCACCGATGCCAAATATTAGCTGATTCGGAAAAGATAGGCGATCGCCACTATTGCTCGAAGCGAGACTTACTTGATAAATTAGCCCTAAGATCAATCCCGATTGGGTTAAAGAATTTGGTAAGGTCATCGTATCAATATCAATCATCGATAATGCTAAAAACCAACTATGAAATGCGGAATAAAAGCATAAAGTTAATATTGGCAGTTAACTTCCGAAATAGGCGGCTACACTCCAGAATAAAAATGCTGTTAGCGACTCGATCGCAGGATAGCGCCATGAAACATGCGTATGACAATAACGACATTTTCATCTGATCAAAAACCAGCCAATGAACGGAATGTAATCGCGGGGCGCAAGTTTACGAAAAGAATGTGGGCAACGCGAGGGTGGATGCAGAATCGATAAACCCGCAGGAACGCGATATATTACCACGTTTAAGAAGCTACCATTACAGGCTCCCAAAGCGATCGCTAAACATTGTAAAAAGAGAGAT
>JAJAZG010000092.1 GCA_026785865.1 Pseudanabaena sp. CAN_BIN31 | reverse complement strand
CATTAGTATCGCTTACTGATCTTGCATTTTCGCTCGATAGTGTGACGGCAGCGGTGGCGGTGGCGCAAGAAACTTGGCTAGTCCTGATCGGTGGTGTAGTGGGGATTATTACATTGCGGTTTTTGGCAGGACTTTTTATCAAATGGTTGGAAGAATTTACGAACCTTGAATCAGCTGGTTATCTGATTGTGTTTCTGGTGGGTTTACGCTTATTTATCAAAGTATTTTCCGATAGCTTAGTTCCGCCTGAATGGTTAATGCTTACTTGTATCGGGCTAGTTTTTCTATGGGGATTTTCTAAACATGAACCATTAGAAATATCAGATAAAGTTGAGGCGATCGCTGACCAAATCAAATAATTACCAAAATTCATCAAGAGTGGGGACAAAACGCCCCAAAATTAAAAGGCAGTAAAAAGGAAGAAATTAGCGAAATGTTTGACTATCCTGAAGACTTAAAATATACCAACTCCCACGAATACATTCGGCTTAAAGATGACATTGCCACTGTTGGCATTACCGCTTTTGCGATCGATCAGTTAGGCGATATTGTGTTTCTAGATTCGCCAGAGGTAGGAACCCGAGTCGAAAAAGGTCAAACTTTCGGCACAATCGAGTCAGTCAAAGCTGTTGAAGATATTTACTCACCTGTGACGGGAACCGTGATCGAAGCAAATACAGCTTTAGTTGATGAACCAGAAAATATTACTCAAGATCCTTACGGTGTATCGTGGTTACTCAAGGTTAGTCTTGAAAATATCAGCGAACTCAGCGATACCATGTCTGCGAGTGAATACCGCGATAAAGTGGAAGGTAATTAGGTAATGTTTCAAACTTGTTGGAAAGCAAATAAAAATTGTAAGGTAGAAAAAATAGCTAATTTGGTTTTGTCGTTTTTATCAAATTCCCTTATTCAATAAGTTTGAAACGCTACCAAACTATCCTCAATCGAAAAGCGATCGCCTGTCCTTAAAAAAACAATGATCGCCCCCAACACCATCTCAACCAAAAAACGATCGCCTCTCTTCAAAAAGAATAGCGATCACCCTAAGAATGACTATTAAGTAGTTAAGCAAATGAAATCTTAAAAACCCAAAAAGCACGCTGCGCGTGCGCCACAGCTTTTTGGGTTCTGGTTTTTTATTATGCCTACTTACCTGAGAAAGTAAATGTATTATAAAATGTATGTTATGGAGCTCATAACCAAAAAGATACTATGACTGTGCAACGTTGGAATGATGAAATGCTTGATGGATTAGCTTCAACTGTGACTGAGTTGAGGAAAAGTACAACTGAATTGCGGGAAAGTGTAACTGAGGTGAAGGATGGTATAGATGGTTTGAGAATAACTGCTCAGGCTTTGTTGCAATTGGCTGCTCAAAGTCAGCGAGACATGGAATTAGTTAAGGAAAGACAGGCCGAAAGCGATCAAAGATTTAATGTTTTACTTGAAGAAGTTCGTTTTTTAATTCGCGGTAATCAGGCAGGTTAAGAGTTGTTCGCGATCGCTATTCCACAAAAAACAGTGATCGCCTTGGCATTGATATTTGTACTCATTTTGCACAGAATCGGGGATTAAGCTTTTCTTTTAACAAAAAGAGAGGATGCATCGCATCCTCTCTTTTTGTGTTACCAACTGCGTCCATTTACCGATCGCCTTAACCCAGAAGCACCAGAGCCAACTAGTTCTCTCTCTTCATCTTTATAAGCATGATTATTAACATCGATATTTACTGACTCTTTTTGTAGGTCAGCTTGATATTTTTTCTCATCGCGTAATAAAACGCCACGAAATGCTCTGACTAGCGATCGCTGCGCCAGCTTAGAAACAACATCGCGCCCGAAGGTCAGCGTCTCGCGCTTGCTGAGAATTTGGGTTGCCAAGGGCAAAATGTCAGTTGGGGCGATCGGCTGATCGTTCCGAAGGATAGCCCATAGTCGGAGAATATAGTCCAAACTTGATGGGGTTTCTGTTTGAGCAATTGTTTCTTTTGCTTGAGGATCGCTGACGATATCGCCAATTAGTGAGGCTCGAAATCTTTCAGGTAAACGCTTGCTCGCCTCAACTTCAATACCTTTGACAATTTCATCGATAATGCGATCGTGCATAAATTCACTGCGATCAGAAAGCAAGAAATCAATTCCCTTGTCGAGAGTTCCATTCAAGTTATAATCAGGATTAGTTTGAGCATTACTTAATAAATTCTCTAAACGATTCCAACGAAATTCGCCATCACGGAAGAGTAAATCTTTGAGCGCCATCCTCAGTTCTGGGGAAGAGTCATTTAACAAACGATTGGCTACATAGGGATAAGCTACGGCTAAGACTTTGAACTTAGGATCGACAGTAAAAGCGATTCCTTCTAAGGTGACAAGCGATCGGATAATCAGTGCATAGTAGGCAGGAACTTGGAAGGGATAGTCATACATGATCTGCGAAAGTTGATCGGTCATGTCTTTAAAATCCATTTGGGTCAAGCTCTGACCTTCAGGTAAATTAAATACTTTTGATAGAGCAGGTACGATCGCCTCAAAATCAATATCTTCTGTTAAAAAGCCCAGACGCACATAGTCTTTAGAAAGTGCATCAAAATCACGATTAACTAAATGCACGATCGCCTCAATCAGTCCAAATCGTTGTTCGGCGGAAACTTCGCTCATCATCCCAAAATCAAGATAGGCGAGGCGACCATCGCCCATCACCAACAAATTCCCAGGATGTGGATCGGCGTGAAAATATCCATAATCGAGCAATTGACGCAAAGAGCATTGCACCCCAACTTCAATAATATGACGGCTATCAAAACCAGCGTCTTTGACCTTCTGGACATTAGTTAACTTAATACCTTCGATCCATTCCATTGTCAGCACCCGTTTAGCGGTATATTTCCAATAGATTCTAGGCACGTAAATCCCTTCTAATCCCCCATAATATTTGGCAAATTTCTCGGCGTTTTGACCTTCAAAGGTGTAGTCCATCTCTTCAAAAATACGACTGGCAAATTCATCAAGAATCGCTGCTAAGTCGGTGCGAATAATTTTAAAAGTTTTTTTGAGCCATGTGCCAATGCCTCGCAAGATATACATATCAAGGGCAATCCCTGCAGCAATATCAGGGCGTTGCACTTTGATGGCAACAGTTTCGCCTGTTTTCAGCTTTCCCTTATAAACTTGTCCCAGTGAAGCCGCCGCGATCGGGTTATCAGAGATTTCTGCATAAACTTCCGATGGATCTGCTCCCAATGCATCGCGAATAAATTGGAAAGCGATTTCATTTGGAAATGGCGGCAGTTGATCTTGCAATTCGGCAAGCTCGTCCATGAATACGGGCGGCACGATATCAGGGCGGGTTGAAAGAGCCTGACCGATTTTAATAAAGGCAGGGCCCAAACGTGTTATTAGCTTGCGCGATTCGATCGCTAATTCTTTCAATGTTGCGGTTGAAGCTTTGGCACTGAGGCGGAGTCTGATAAAAAGCCAAATCAATGGTACAAAAATCACTATGCAGCGCCACCAGACCCGCAAAGGTTTGTTGCGGTAATAGTCGGCGATCGCCTTGATATCGTAGCGATCTAACTCAAAGTCTGTTTTGGTTGCGGACATAGGATTTTCGTAAACTTACTTATAGACTTAGTTTAATGATCATTTTAACAATTTGTAACAAGATTCGGGATAGCTCTCTAGACTTAAGTTTGCGAAAGACACAAACCGCAAAGAGTTGGCTGCGCCGCAACCAACTCTTTGATCTCTACGCTTACGCTAGAATAAACCATAGATTTTTATTCATTGCGGCTATGAGTCAAACTGACAACCTTGAAGAACGCTTTCGTGAGCTAGAGCGCGAAGTGATGGGCAACAAACAACAAGCGAGTAGCCAACCCCACAACCCTGACAAACGGGCTGAGCCAGAATTTGTTGCTGTTGGTCAAAGTGTTAGTGCCGCCAAAACTAGTTTAAGTAGCGTTGTTAATTCGGTAAATAGCCTGACTGGAGCCAGTAAAATTGCGGCGATCGTGGCGATCGGCTTAGTTACATTTACAATCCTGAGTTTTGTATTTAAACTAGTAACAGCCGCTATTTCCATCGGCATTATGGCGCTAGTCGGATTTATTTTATATAAAGTATTCTTTGAGTCAAGTCCAACCAAATAACAGGGCTAAATTTTTATGACTATTTCTCGTGCATCTCGTAGACCCATTCAGCCGAAGTTACGTTCTATGCCTCTGCGTAAAACTCCTTCGGCTATATATATCCAGATGCATCAACTCGCCAATGAAAAAGAGCGATTGCAAGAAGAACTCGTGAGAGTAGGCGATCGCCAACAACAAATAGTAAATCGTCTTGCCGAACTTGATCGTAATCTCACGCAATTAGATCTAGATATCGAAAATAGTGCCGCCAGTGCCGAGATATCGGAAGCACAGTTTGTAAATAAAATTAAAGCTAAACCCATTGAGCGTATCCAAACAACCCGTGGCACAACCTACGAGAGTATGACCATCGAATATTAAAATAAAT
>JAJAZG010000091.1 GCA_026785865.1 Pseudanabaena sp. CAN_BIN31 | reverse complement strand
ATTGCGTAAAAAAACTGTTTCTTGACTATAAAACCATTGCCATTTGCCATGAACATCCTTCACCCTATATTCAATCACAAATGAATCTTCACGATTTCCATTGTTAATATCCTCATAATGATCTTTTACTTTCGATAAATCATCGGGATGCACAAGATTACCTAGCATTAATTCATCCATTGATTGGATTTCTAATGAGCTATAACCAAGAACATGAGCAATTGTCTGATTGCAATAAACGTTACGACGTTCTTCCAGATCATAAATATAGAGAATGTTTGGAGTTGTGTCTGTAATCCGTTGAATGAATTGTTGGCTTTCTTTGAGAGCTTGTTCTGCTTGTTTGCGGGTTAGCGCGATCGCAATGTAAGTAATGATCGTTTGGGTTAACTGAACTTCCTCTTCTGTAAATTCTTTAGGAGCATCGAAATAAGCAACAATATCGCCCAAATGTCGGCACTCATACTCTAATGGAAATATGGCTAATGCGCCAATATTTTCTGCATTACAAACACTCTGTAGTCGGATATCGCTAGGGCTGATCGCAGAACTAGCGAAAGGTTGAGCTTTTTTTGTCTCTATTTCTTTTTGAAATGGAGTCTGATAAAAAGCTTCAACAGATTGTTGATAATCTTGACTAAGCCCTACCGATTCTTGATGTTTTAAACCGTGATTAGCATCAGTAATAATTATGGCTGCTCGCGAAGTTCTCAAAGCCGAACAGATTCCATTTAAGGCTATTTGATAAATTTCGTTGACGGTTTGAGCCGTATTCAAAGCTGAAACAAGTTCGTACATCAGCTTTAATCGCGTTAGTTGCAAATTCAGCCGATCTTCGGTTATTTGCTGATCGGCGATCGTCTGCACTAAATGAAAATTAACTTCTTTCAGCCTTGTCTGAGCTTTATGCGTTGTTGTATACATCAACTGTCACCTCCCACGATCGCATTTTTAATTCTCAAGCTTGGCGAACCGCAACCAACGGCAAGCCCACTTTGTCCACCTTTGCCACAGCCGCCCGACTCATCCCACAAAAAGTCATTGCCGATCGCCTCGATATTCTGTAACGTCTCAAACACATTGCCTGAAATCGTTACATCCTTAACTGGCTCCGCAATCTGACCATTCCGAATCATCCAAGCTTCCCCAGCCGTAAACGTAAACATCTCGCCATTAGTCATGCCACCTTGCCAGTTTTTGGCATATACGCCCACAGGAATATCATTAAATAAATCCGCCACAGGTGTCTGACCACGCCCGATCCAAGTATTCGTCATTCGCACAATGGGCGGATAGTGATAATCTAAACAACGAGCATTGCCAGTCACTTTTTCGCCTAATTTTCCTGCTGTTTCTCGCGAATGCAATCTGCCAACTAATACACCATCAGCGATTAATTGCGTTGTGGTGGCGGGGATGCCTTCATCGTCATAGAGATAACTACCGCGATGGTCAGCAGGTAATGCACCATCAAAAATTTGTAAATCAGCCGAGCCAAACCTTCGACCCATACTCATACTTTCGAGCATATCGGGATTTTCATAGAGCATATCGGCTTCTGAGAGATGTCCAAAAGCTTCATGCACAAATAGCCCTGCCAAAATCGGATCGATCACTACTGTATAAGTATTACCTTGAACAGTTGATAAATCTAAAGCCGAGACCGATCGCTGAGCAGCGCCAAGCACTTGCTGATCCAAATTAATCAAATCCTGATAAGAACGCCTCGATCCAAAGGTTTCTCGACCAGTCTGGACATTATCGCCATCTCGCGCGATCGCCGAACAGCGCAACTCCCAATCTGCCCATTCTTGTTCGATCATTGTGCCTTCAGATGTGGCAAATATCACCTGCTGTGTACAGTCGCCATAGCGAACGGCGGTACTGACTACGCGATCGTCAACCGATCGCAAAATATCGGTGTAATGGGCGCACAAATCTTTTTTAACGCTAAGTTCTATCTGATGTGAATTTTTTAGCGATACCGTCGCTTGTACTGGTTCAACTTCAGCCAACACTGTTTCTTCATTGCCAACCCATTTTGCGGCAGCGATCGCCTCTTTGAGTTTCGCTTCCAAACTAGATAGATCATTAAAGCTAGCAAATCCCCAACCGCCTTTGTGACAAGCTCGCACCTGTCCCCCAATCGAGATCCCCGTACTCAAAGTTTCGATTTTGCCACTGCGTAAAAATATATCTGCACCCTGCGATCGCTCTAACCGAATCGCAAAAAAATCTACATGAGATTTATACTTTTGTACTAATTCTGAAATTTGATCTTTAAACTGCCAGATATTCATATTTAAAGCTTTCGATAAAAGTTTTTTACGCGATCTCTACATGATTATCGCACAAAAACATCATCTTTATTTGTAAAGTGTGTTTTGGTTCTCAGTAAATAAAACCTAAAAAGCTGTAGCGCGCGCGCAGCGTGCGCTACAGCTTTTTGGGTTTGGGTTTTCTAGTTTATTCGTAAATCCAAGAGGTCAGGCTAGGAGACCATCCAACTAATTCTTCTGGGTTAAACCAAAGAGCAATCTCTGTTTGAGCAGTCTCGATCGCATCAGAACCATGAATAATATTACGTCCAATACTTGCGCCATAGTCACCGCGAATAGTGGCTGGTTCCGCAGTAAGCGGGTTGGTTGCGCCAATGATCTTCCGAGCAGATGCAACTACGCCATCGCCTTCCCATACCATCGCCACCACGGGACCTGAGGTAATAAAATCAACGAGTCCAGCAAAGAAAGGTCTTTCACTATGCACTGCATAATGTTTTTCGGCTAGTTCGCGGGTTGGTTGTAGCATCTTCAGTCCAACGAGCTTAAAGCCTTTGGTTTCGTAACGGCGAATAATTTCTCCAACTAGCTGACGTTGTACGCCATCGGGCTTGACTGCCAAAAAAGTACGTTCCATGATTTCTGTAAAGTATTAAGCAATTATAAAAAAGTTTACAGAAAGCATTATTTCATAGAAAACTGCAAAGGTAGGGGCAATTCGTGAATTGCCCCTACCTTTGCAGCAAAAACATAAAACCCAAAAAGTTGAGGCGCTCGCGGCGCGCTGGCCGGCACGTT
>JAJAZG010000090.1 GCA_026785865.1 Pseudanabaena sp. CAN_BIN31 | reverse complement strand
TCAAAACAACTGGCTTTCGCCGATGCAATTGCGCTTACTTGTGTGTTTTATATTTTCTGAGTCCATCAACTTAGAAGTTATCGCGCTCCACGATTGACTATTGCTTGTCTGCTCAGGCTACGGATATACCGAGACGAAACAGATCAGGAGTTACACCTTGTCAAATCGATTCTTTGCACGGATGGTTATTCTTACTCACTTTCTAATTATAACGAATTTCTTGAAAGAATAAGGCGGTTGAAACCGCAGTTCGCTTACCTCTCAGCGCTAAAGCGCGGAGCTTCCCGCGTATCGTATGTTTCGGTGACCGCTATCAACTTAACTATTTGCGATCGCCTAAAGGATCTTTAGGATCTAGGGTTGCATTATCGCCCTATTGTCGGTAGCATAGGGCATAATAAAAACTGTAATAAAACGCAACAATAAAATATATTTTCTTAATATATTTGGGTTTTGCACCTAGCGAACCTAAAACGCATACTAGATAAAAATAAGAGATTTGTGTAAGGAGTGACAAAATGCAGCAGCAGGGCAAAGCCCTAACTGTTCCAATCGGTCTGATGGGTGCAGCACAGGGATTTAATCCGACGATACTACTGCTACTAAGTTCGATTGTTCTAGCAACTGCATCGACGACAGGGTATTGGGTATGGGGCTGGGCGCACTGGCTCGTATTTATTTGTAATTTTTCAGCACTTTATGTACTGGGAACCATAATTCATGACGCTTGCCATAATGTTGCTCATCCCAATCGTATTGTTAACGCGGTGATCGGGCATATTGCCGCTATATTGCAAGGATTTGTCTTTCCAGTATTTACGCGGGTTCATTTGCAGCACCACGCCCATGTGAACGATGAAGAGGATGATCCAGACCACTTTGTTTCTACAGGTGGACCATTGTGGTTAATCGCCGCTCGTTTTTTCTATCATGAAATTTTCTTTTTTAAGCGTCGTCTCTGGCGTAACTACGAACTGCTGGAATGGGCAATTAGTCGTTTGATTGTAGTGGCGACTCTTTTTGCTGGTTATCACTACGGATTTCTTAACTACATGATGAACTTCTGGTTTGTACCAGCCGCCGTGATGGGACTCTTGTTAGGTTTATTCTTTGACTACCTGCCACATCGTCCTTTTGTTGAGCGATCGCGTTGGAAGAATGCCAGAGTTTATCCAAGCAAGGTTTTAAATATTTTATTGCTAGGTCAAAACTATCACCTCATACATCATCTTTGGCCAAATGTGCCTTGGTATTACTACGAGAAAGCTTATTACCAGATGAAGCCGCTTCTCGACGCAAATGGGTCACCGCAGACCTTGGGGATTTTTAAAATGCCCGACCTAGCTGGCTTTTTGTACGATGTGTTTGTCGGTATTCGTTTTCACTCTAAACACAAATAAAACAATCATAAAAAAGGGAGACGCATCGCGCCTCCTTTTTTTATGGTTGTGGGCTATCGACATTAGCGAATGAATGGTCTAGCTGCATTCTGGTTTCCATCTGGCGCATAAAGTAACCTGTCATCATTGCTGATCCAATTAACCCTGCTAAGTTTTCGCGATCGGTAGTGACAGTGACATTAAAATGTGGCGGCGGCAACATACCAAGCAAATTTTGGATGTTTTGGTTAATAATTTGCTGGACTTCGGGAGTGACCGACTGAGCTACTGTGGTTAGGGTTTCAGGTGATTGATTTTTTAAATAATCAAGGAGAAGGTTGTTGGTAGAATTGAGTTCGCCAAGGTTAAACATAATGGTGTTCCTAAATCTGTAATTCGCTAGAAAAATCTAAACATCTAAATATATTCTTACCGATGCGATCGCGAATCTTCGAGTCGGAAAACCGTATTCAACCGAATAGAAAACCAAAGTCTAGTAGTTCACGATTAGTCTTTTTTCTTTTCTAAAGATCGCCACCAACGGCTGAGGGGAAAGTAAATCGCAGGTGACCACAAACTACTCAAAATTGCGGAGCTAAGCGCAATCCGTTGTTGCAAAGCCCAGACATTATCCATTTTTGCGCCCATCAAAGTTAGTTGGACTGCGTGCATAGTCTCGACAATCACTGCCATGCCAAACACAATCAAGGCGATCGAAATAAAATCCTCTTGCACATAGCGCTGCTTTTGCAACAGTGAAGTGATCCCACCTGCGATCGCCAGACCTAGCACATGAGTTGGCGCAACACTCACATTAGTAAAAGTCATCCCATCCTGCACCATCCCCAACCCAATACCCGCCATCACTGTTAAAAATACAGGGCGATTAACGCTCCAAGTTACCAGCCAAATTAACAACCAATTTGGCGCAATTCCCATCAAAGTCATGCTCGGAAATCTGGTATACATCCCCAAAATACAGATCAACAGTGAACCAATTGTCACCGCCCAGTTTAAAAGCTTTGTTGATAAAGAAACCTTGCGATCGAGCATTGACTGAAATTTGGGAAATTAATTTAGATTTTATAGCTTTTCTTGAAAGGGATATACCTTCACATAATCTAGTAATCCAAGCAGAGTCGAGAACTCAACGATCGCTTCAGGAGATGGTTGTTTATCGAGATTTATGGATTTAATCCGACCAACGGGGATGTTTTCAGGAAATAGCGTACTGAACTGAGAAGTATTGACAATGTCACCAACTTTAACATCGGGATCGCGCTCAAAAAACTCTAAAATCGCAGTATTTTGGCTTTGCCCTTTCAGCATTCCACTAAAGCGACTACGACTAACAACTACGCCAACTTGACTATTAGGATCGCTGACTAGCAAAATCAGACTGCTGTTTGGTGAAACATGTATCACTCGACCCACTAATCC
>JAJAZG010000089.1 GCA_026785865.1 Pseudanabaena sp. CAN_BIN31 | reverse complement strand
GTTTACAGCAAATTGCGAACAAACGAATCATCATATTTTTGTAAAAGCTATGTTGAATTTCATCGCAAAGGAGTACAGAGAAATTTTTGAAAGTGCCGTGGAGCGGCACTTTCAAAAATTTCTCTGGGTTTTATAACAGCGCAAAGCGCTGTAACTTATTTTCACAAGCTGTCTTAGTGCGTGTTAATGCGTACAATACTAAATCTAGTATTTAAACAAGCATTACAAGATTTCGACTCATGGAAGACAAGTTGATGTTAATGATCCCAGGCCCAACACCTGTGCCTGAGCAGGCTCTGTTGGCGCTGGCAAAAGCTCCCATCGGACACCGTAGCGGCGATTTTATGAAGATCATGGCAGATGTAACTGCCAAGCTCAAGTGGCTGCACCAAACAACTAATGATGTATTGATTCTCACCGTGAGCGGAACGGGTGCGATGGAAGCGGGCATCATTAATTTCTTAAGCAAAGGCGATCGCGTCCTTGTTGGCGATAATGGCAAGTTTGGCGAACGCTGGGTCGAAGTCTGCCAAGCCTATGGCATTAATGCCGAAGTCATCAAAGCTGAATGGGGCAAAGCCCTTGACCCTGAAGATTTTCGGGTCAAGTTAGAGGCTGATACCAATAAAGAGATCAAAGCGGTAATTATCACCCATAGCGAAACCTCGACAGGTGTTCTCAATGATCTTGTGACGATTAATCGCTACGTCAAAGCCCATGAAAAGGCGCTGATTATCGTTGATGCAGTTACTAGCTTGGGCGCGATGAATGTCCCTATTGATGAACTTGGTTTAGATGTAGTCGGTTCTGGCTCGCAAAAAGGCTACATGATCCCCCCTGGATTGGGATTTGTCTCTGTCAGTCCTAAGGCTTGGGAGGCTTATAAAACCGCCGACTTACCAAGGTTCTATCTCGATTTGGGCAAAGCTCGTAAAGATGCTGCTAAAAACTCCACTCCTTTCACGACTTCAGTGAATATGGTAATGGCTTTGCAAGCTTCGTTAGAAATGATGCAGCGTGAAGGCTTAGAGAATATTTTTGCTCGTCATCTGCGTCATCGTGAAGCGACTCGTGCAGCAATTAAGGCGCTGAATTTGGGCCTATTGGCTCCCGATGATGCGGCGAGTGCTGCGATTACATCGGTAGTGCCTCCCGAAGGTTTGGATGCGGAAAAAATTCGCGCCACGATTAAGAAAAAGTTTGATATTGTCATGGCGGGTGGTCAAGATCATCTCAATGGCAAAATCTTCCGTATCGGGCATCTTGGCTTTGTCGGCGATCGCGATATTCTTACCGCGATCAGTGCGCTGGAAGCGTCGATCTCGGCACTTGGTTACACCAACTTAACTTACGGTGCTGGTCTAAAAGCGGCGATCGAAGTTCTTAACGGCTAATTACATTTGGTATTCAACAAAAAAGGGACGCTAAGCGTCCCTTTTTTGTTGAATACCAAATGTTAAATGCCACCACCTTCAGAAAAACCTTCAGGTTCAAAGAGATCGGCGCGATCGCAGGGCGTAAGATGACGGGGACGCACATTTTTGAGCAATTCTGAATCAATCAAATAGCTATTAACTGGGTGCAAGGTATTCGCTTCGGCTTGCCTTTCTAGCTGCTCCACGCGACCAATAAGCGATCGGATCACATCGCCTTCAGGATCGGGAACTTGAAAATGATCAAGAGCCGAAACCTTTACGCCATGACGATGGACAATGCGACCAGGGATGCCCACAACCGTGCAATCGGGCGGGACACATTTTAGCACCACAGATCCAGCACCAATCCGCGAATTGCTGCCAATATCAATATTTCCTAAAACCTTTGCGCCAGCGCCAATAACCACGTTGTCGCCGAGGGTAGGGTGACGTTTGCCTGATTGTTTGCCTGTGCCGCCGAGGGTTACGCCTTGGTAAATCAAGACATATTCACCCACGATCGCAGTTTCACCAATGACCACGCCCATACCGTGATCGATGAATGCACCCTTACCAATTTTTGCACTAGGGTGAATTTCGATCCCTGTCAAAAATCGTGCTATTTGGGCGATAACCCGAGGAATAACGGGGATTTTGAGCGTATCTAGCCAATGGGTAAAGCGATATAACCAAATGGCATGAAGACCAGGGTAGCATAGCAGCACTTCTAGCCAGTTACGCGCAGCAGGGTCTCGCTCAAAAATAATTGCGAAGTCGGCTCGCATCGTGTTGATAATATTTTTCAACGGTTTTAAAACCCTTTTTTTATTTTTACTGCTGATATTTAAAGATCCTAACGGATATTTTGTATCAAAAGGAACTACCCTTTGGAGTGAGTATTTCTAAAAATCCAAATTTTAAGAAAGTCACGAAGCTCCACGCCTATCTTAAGAGGTAGCTAATGCCAAAAATTGCTTGGTATTTTGCCAAATACTTTCTAAATCTTTCCCAAGCGCATGATCGTCATTTAGTAATTTTAAGGTAACTTGCGATCGCCTTTTCGCAAACTCCTCACTCAGTGAAGCTGGCACAACGTCATCATTAATGCCATGAAAAATCAGCATTGGTAGCGATCGCAGTAGTTTTTCTTCTGAATATTTTTGAGCATCAACAAAAAACTGAAATTGTAAATTTACATTACGTTTCAGCCCGTAATGATAAAACTCGCGATTGCCTGACTCTTGCCATTGCTTAATATTTTCTTCACCTAAAGCCTGAGCTATTCTCTGACTAAATCCAAAAGCTGGAGCAAATAATACTAATTTCTGCACCAATAGATTTTGAGCAGCAAGTTGCACCGCTAAAAATCCACCAAGACTAGAACCAATCACCGTGATCTCTTGATTGTTTTGTAGATAAGTGAGATCGAGATAATCTAACTGCTCCGAAAGCGTCACCGTCGAAAAATCAGTGAGATTAAGATCGGGAACATGCAAAGTTAGCCCTAACTCTGCAAACTTTTGTTGCATGTATTTTGCTTTTGTGGACTGAGGGTTAGAGGCAAAACCGTGTAAATAGAGATAATT
>JAJAZG010000088.1 GCA_026785865.1 Pseudanabaena sp. CAN_BIN31 | reverse complement strand
GGTTGCGATCGTTTCCCACTTAAATTTTTCTGTAGATTCTTGAAGATGGACTGATTTATCGGCAAAATCGATCGCTAGATGATGGCGAAGCAAATAATTTAGCGGCGATACATCGGGCATATCAAGAAGTTTGACAGGGCTGTTGGGATGAATCCGACTCGGATAAAACCATAACAGATGTAGTTTACTTTGAGCAATGCTCTCTAGATTACTAAATTCTAGGCGCAAGTAGCAATGAAAATGATCATACCCATACCATAAGCGTTTAACAGGTGCATTTTGGTGCATCGCCCCGCGCGCACCACTAATTTCAATTTTGCCAGCGCCTTGCCAGTCATCATTTTCAAATCTACCATTGATGATCGGCTGGATCATACTCGTGGGGCGATCGCTAGTTGAAATATTATGGGGTTCAAGTGGATATAGCAAAGCGTGAGGTACTGGCTCATTGAGGGCGCGATAAATTACTTGCAAATGTTCGCGAAATAGGAGATCGAACATCGCATCATCGTTGGAGTTATGTCCTTCGCCAAACCACCAAAACCAATCTGACCCTTCGGCTGCCATGAGGCTTTCCCAAACTTCAGGATTATTTTCGGGGGTTGCTTCAGGGTGCATCGCCAAGACTTGCCTAGCTTCAGCGAGTAAATCCCAAGCCCGATTTTTGACAGGATCGCCGATCCATGTGGTGAAGCTGGAATCAATCCACGAGCCGCTATGCAATTGATGGGGTGGGATTTTTTCGATTGGTGGAAATTTTTCTAAATATTCTGAAGGCGTGACCAGTTTTAAGTTTTCATTTTTGGACAGATTTTCGTAAAGCGTCTGCAAAAATGGATTGCCATCTTGGGGATAAAATTCCCAACAATTTTCACCATCAAGGGCGATTGTGACTAGCCAAGGTTGACCTTCAGGATGTTCGGCTAAATATTCGTTTTGCTGTTTTTGAATTGTCATCAAGCGATCGCACAAATCATCACTAGCAGCTTTGGGTAAGAGTGCGCCATAGCTAAAGCCGATTAAGTCAGAGAGCAGGCGATCGCGAAAAATAATTGCTAAATCTCCATGCACAGTTTCAAGGCGATAGGGTTGATAGAGCAAATGTGGCGCATTGATCGCGCCGCGTTCATCACGGCGGAAATAATGCCCAAGACTCCAACCTAAGACCCCTTCATCAGAGCATAGCCACGAGAATCCTTGCTTAGAAACATGGGGCAGAATTGCGGGGCTAACCGATTGCTCCGATGGCCATAAACCTTTAGGATCACAGCTAAAATGCTGACGGTATACTTCTTTTGCTTTTTCGAGATGCAGCGTAATATCTGGCTCATGGCGAAAGCGTGTATGAGGAAGCTCCATCTGCGGCACGGCGATCCTTGCTGCTTGCGTATCGGCTAAGAGCGGCATAATTGGATGCATATAGGGCCTAGTCGTGATTTCTAATTGCCCATTTTTTTGCATTTGCCGATGTTGTGGCAAAATTCGTGAAATAATTTCACGTTGCTTGCTATAAATTCTTTGGCGATCGGCTAAGGTAAAGTCTTTGCCGCGATTGTACCACTCTGCAATTTCGGGATCGGCTTCACGGAATAGAGGATCAATCCAAGCAAGGTTATGCCATGCAAGTAAATCGCTAAAATCTGGTGCTTGCCAATTATTGACACACCATTCGACCCCACAAGCTTGTTTTTGTGCTAATAAATCGGCATAGCGACGATATGGCTCAATCATCGTCTGGTGATTGGCATCAAAAAAATGCTCGACAATAAAATGCTTTTGCGATCGCGTCAACGTATCCACAGGAGTCAAAGTCAGCGCTAAGTAAGGATCGAAAGCCTTTCCTTCCACATAATCTTGCAACTGGAGAATCAGCGACGGCACGAGATTAATCGTTTGATGTAGTTTGGGGTATCTTGACAACATCAACGCTAGATCCAGATAATCTTTTACGCCATGCAGCCTTACCCAAGGCAAATGATACTTACCAGCGATCGCACTTTTGTAGAGAGGTTGATGCTGGTGCCAGATAAATGCGACATGCAAAGGAAAGGACATAATATGACTGGCAATATAACTGGCAATACTTCTAAAAATTGTGACACACCTCACCCTAGTTCGATCCAAATACTTTGTATAAAACTATGCACGGTTAGCCTCAGCGTTTGTCTGATGGGTTGTGCTCCTGCTAATTCTGATGTGGCTAAGCCATCTACTACGCCAGCGATCTCCTCGACATCTGCCCCACAAACTCTTGCACCCCAAATCAAGCCAAAACCAGTCTCCGAACTGGCTCAATATTTGCCAATTACTGCCATAGCCACAATTGCAGGGCGTGAAATTCAGCTGGAGGTCGTGAATACTCCTAGTCAGCAAGAAAAAGGGCTTATGTTTCGTCCGCCATTAGCTGACGATCGCGGCATGTTATTTCCCTTTACGCCTGCGCGTCCTGTTGCTTTTTGGATGAAAAATACACCTTCACCCCTTGATATTATTTTCTTGCTTGATGGCGAAGTGAAGGCGATCGCTCGCAATGCCACGACTTGTAAGAGCGATCCCTGTCCGACTTATCCTGAAGGTGGCGTTGTCGCCGATAGCGTCATTGAAGTGCGGGCTGGGCTAACCCAAGAAATTGGTTTGAAAGAAGGCGATCGCATTTCTGTCAAATTCTTGTTGCCAAAAAATCAATGACGATTATAATTCTAGAGTCTGAAATTATTTACGAATAGATATGTTGCGAAGCAACATATCTATTCGTAAATAATTTCCAAAATATTCAAAACTACTTGGTAATTTCTCCTGAAAATGCTACAAGTAGCAGTGGTGAATCTTGAGTGAAAAAAGAGTTAAAAAAATGACAGCTAGCAGAGCAAGAAGCCCTGAACCACAGAGATCCCCTCAACCCGCTCTCGATCGCAAAAATAAACGCCTGTCAGCAAGTCGCCAACCAGTCAGCAACCGAAATGTTAGACGGTTACCGCGTACTAACTCGTTTCCTTTGCCGCTATGGTTGCGAGTGTTGATGACCACTCAAAAACTTTCGATCGCTGCTACTATTTTGCTCACGGTTTCAGTATTTGCGATTTACGGCTGGACGGTATACGCGCAAGAGCAATGGAATCAACAATATAAAAAGCTCGAACAACTCAAGCGTCAAGAACGACAACTAACTAATGCCGCAGGTTCTTTTGATAACGAGATGCTGCAATCAATTCAAAAAAAACCTGGCGATCTAGTTCGCGAGAGTCCTGAGAAATCAATTTTTTTGCAAGCGGCTCCTTTACGCCCAAAGCGTGAAGTCCCATCTACTGTGTCTGAGCTTCCGAGAAACAAGCCTAACGAAAGCCTCGGGTACTAAATAAAACGCAAAAAGCTATGGCGCACGCTGCGCGGGCGCCATAACTTTTTGCGTGTTATTTTGCTTTAAAAAGAAGTCGCCCGATGCTTAATCAAAGTCTCGCCAGGTTAAGCACGACGAAGCTGCTGCCTAGGCAGAATTT
>JAJAZG010000087.1 GCA_026785865.1 Pseudanabaena sp. CAN_BIN31 | reverse complement strand
GGTGTTAAGCTCACTATTGCAGCCATGGCAGAAATTGAAAAACAGCTTAAGCGTCTACCCGATCTTCAAAAATGGTTTGTTGAGATTTGCGGCAAATCAACCTAAGCTATGGGATCTATTATTTCTTGGTAGTCTCTAACGTCAGTATAAATCACAAACAATAAACAGTAAAAGGCACATTACATTTCATTAATGGGGAGTAGAAAATTGGCGATCGCGCTTATTTTCATAGTTCTGTTACTGATGTATCAAATGGAACTCGTAAAAAACCCATCCCAACTTGTATAAAATGATCGTCTTGAGTGAGAATATGGTTGATTTTTAATTCCTGCATCAAAGCCATTGAAGTAAAATCCGTAAAAGAAATTAGTGGCTTATCTTTATATTTTATGCGTAAATCCAATGCTCTTGCGAACCTATTTGTATCTATGTATTCGATTGAGATAATGTTCTGTTTGGCAGCAGCTAAAATCCCATTCACAAAATTTGTGGCTTCTTCAAATCTTTCTCTTCTAAAAAGTAGGGAAATAAGCTCATCTAGTACATAATCGCTCGTACAAATGGTGATTCTTGAGTCATGAAGATCTGCATAAAGTCTTTTGAGTGTTGAATGATAAGAATCATTTGAGTTACCAAGCGCAAGCCAACCCCAAGTGTCTACAAAGATATGTGAAAATTTACTATGCTTAACCATATAGTTCAGTTTCAATTTCCAGCGCTGACATCGGAGTTGATTTTAAAGACCCAATAACATCTAACAATGGGTCACTCTGAATTTCATTGATTACTAACGTATTAACAGGCTTAGGGTTGCTTTCTTTTGCAGACAACTCTTCCAACAAAATTTGCATCACATAAAATTGAGCAGAGCGATCAAGTTTTTTTAGGGTGCTAATTAACTGCGTTGAAACCATTTTTGCCTCCACAAGCACATTAGACATAGCTAGATGATACAACATTGACCTATGTGCATAGATTTCATTAATGCAGTCTACAAAATCGGTGATCGCACTACTTCTTATTTGGAGGTAAGCTCACTCCTGCTGATTTAAGACGATTCGCTAAGCTTTCCCAATTAGTGTCACTCCAAATATCAGCATTTTCTGTTTCGTCATACAACCTCGAATATTTTGGAAAAATAAAATCAAAAAGTGATTGCCAACTTTCACGAAGATCTGGAAGATATCGTTCTGTTTTCTCACAAAGCTGATCAAGAATTGCGGGTGTACCAGAAGCATCATATATTTGATCATTTTCCTCAACAACCTTAAGAATTTTTTTGATATCAGTTACAGAAAAGCAATTAGCCATTGGAAGAATCAACGACTCACCTAATCTCTCTGCCTCTCGGAAGCCCCCAGCCTTTAAATATAAAGCTATTGCTTGAGCCGCAAACTCAGGTTGTGGTATTGCTTTAATAACACTTATTTGTATTTGTTGAGAAAGCTCGTTAAATCCCTTAACGATGATTGGTTTTAGATCGTCTACCAAAATAGCTTCAAGAATAGAATTACGAATACTGGGTTTATTAAGACTTACTTGAATTACTGCTTTTAAGTGAATTTTAGTAGATTCATTTAACCAATTCCAACATCGTGGATCAGCTCCAAGTAATCGAAAAGTGTTAGGCAGACTATCTTCCTCTAGAGATTCAATAATAGTCAAAAGTTTTGCTTTTATCCGTTCTTCGTAGATATCGGGATGACGGTTAGAAACAGCTTGCAAAGTTAGTATCATCTGACTTGAATAGGTCAATGGTAAATCAGAGTGATCCCCACGTAAAATTGCCTTTAAGAGTAAGAATATAAGATTCTCAATCAACGACTTCTTCGCACGATCAAGATACCTAGAATTTAGAAAGATACAAGCTGTATCTAATGTAGGAGGGAACGAGGTGGTTTTGATGTCTCTTACAATCCTTTCAATCGCACTTTTACCTTGCACAGGCTGATGTTGCAAAAGATGTTTAACAACATGAACTATGTGCATCCGAACCCTTTCTGGCTCAGGTTCAAAAAGCATTTCTTCAGTTACAAATGCAGGGTGAGCGCAAAGATTACGATCATCTTTCAATCGGGTAAGGTCAGCCTGCTCCTGATTTGACAAAAACTCAAACTTTTCTGTCGCTATTTTTAGTAAATCTTCTTCAATAATTTGAAGCTTCTTAATATTTTTACTTTTAATAGCCTCATCTAATGTACTTATGAAATCTTGTGCCATTGGATCGCTTTGGTTTGACAACTCTCTTATTTTTGAGATGATATCGAAAGTAACGGCAATCCATGTTGATACGATTGATGAACGGTATGCACCTCCTCGATACGCATCTATCGCTTCCACAATATAAGAGCGTGCTGTCCTATCTCTTACCGTGAGGGCTAATTCATCAAGGTCTGTAAGGCGAACTTCTTTCATGAGTTAAAACTTCTGATAGATTAATTTTATCCATATCATATGCACTGGATTTTACCTCTTATGGAACTGTATCAGCAACAGTCGGCAATTTTGAAGACAAGTTTTCATCAAAAAGTAGTTTCATACCGATACTGGAGCGATCGCAAAACGACGTTCGCGATGGGCAGCGTAGGCAATGCAGGCTTTTAAATCTTCTCGCGTCAGATTTGGGAAATCATCAAGAATTTCGGCTTCAGTCAAATCAGAAGCCAAGTACTCAAGCACTTCATAAACCGTAATTCTTAAACCACGCAAGCAAGGCTTTCCACCGCGTTTATTAGGTTCAATTGTGATGAAGTTTCGGTAGTTCATAGTTGAATTTATTTTATGCCGAAAACTGTTGACATTTTACGCATAAATTTTGTCCAATTATCTTAGCTTTAGCTCAATCAAAAAAAAGCTTAGACTCTTATTTTAAGAGTATTGCACTCGATTGAGTCAAAAATAAAATACACCAAAATCACCTAAATTTACTCGTGAAAATTGGCACAGCATTTTCTAGAACATTAAGCAAATCAGCAACAGACATTAGGGGCTTTTTTAGATCGCTTGCCTGAGTTTGGATAACTTTCAGAGTCTCATCAGGAAATAAATCATATAGATAGGTCAAAAATTGATCGGCGCTTTGAGCCTCAATTTGATATTGACTTAAGACAGCTTCAGGAAAATGCTTAAGATTTTCAGTCACAATCACATGAGCCTTAGCAACCAAAGCCGTAGCTAAAACATGGCGATCGCCTTTATGATTATCCATACAAGGAAGCAAGCGATCGGTCACATCGAGCATAGCATCGGGAAAAGCCCTATTTATCTGCATTTCTAGCCGCTTTGCTTGATCTAACTGCATTTTCTGGTTTGCCACTAAATTTCGTAGCGCCCCGTCCAAAATTTCCTGTGACCAGTGGACACGATATAACCCCGCTTCAGCAGCGCGAAGCAACGTATCTCTTAAATACATCGGATAAAGCACACAGGAATCAAGCACAACAGGAAATCTAGATGATTGCAAAGTCATTATACCTGTGAAATATCATCTTTTAATCGGTTAGTCTCTGGTGTATAAAAACCCAATTCCTGACTTAATTCCGTAAGTTCGCTCAAAGCTTGACGGCGATCCGAGTCCCTTTGTTGTTTGTACTTCATCAAATTTTGAAACTGGATACGGCGATGAGTCCCAACCTTGATATAAGGAATATCGCCTCGATCCAAAAGTTTATAGAGATGAGGACGCGAAACATTAAGCAAATCTGACGCTTGCTGACTACTCAAATGTAAGTTGTAAGGAACCAGAGAGATCACCTGTCCTGCTGCCATCATGTGAATAATTTGACAAAGTGCCTGATAAATCGAATCAGGTAGCAGAATCTCCTCACCATCATCACCCACCAGCTTAGGATATGCCTTTTCTAGCATGGTCTCTAAGCGTTTTATCGGTTGAGTATCTGTTTCAGGCGCAAAAACAGAGTTAGGTAGATCGTTCAACGTATACATAAAATCTCACCAATGTTTATATAGTTGAAATT
>JAJAZG010000086.1 GCA_026785865.1 Pseudanabaena sp. CAN_BIN31 | reverse complement strand
TGGTCAGTCTCTCGCTCAGTTCTTTGGCGCTATCGTCAATGACATTCCTTGGATGGAGGTGCTCAATCTCTGTACTGTTGGCGTTTTTCACGATCTTCTTCCCTCCTCTTCCTAGCTAGCACCAAATTTTAAACTATGTGTAGGGCAAAGCGTATACAGCCGTTTTTTATTGCAAATTTTATTGAAAGATTTGCCCGCGTCCTAGCCATACCTCTAGGAGCAAGATTAGGAAACCTAGCATTGCTAAGCGTCCATTCCAAACTTCGGCAGATTGGGTCATGCCCCATTCCCAACGTTCTTGAGGATAGAGTTTGGTATTTTTTTGCGGTTGGATTGTTTCGGTGAAGGCGATCGCCCGATCGTTCTGAGCTTTAATCACGATATCGGCTAATGCTTGGATGAAAGCGGGATCAGTATCAGGAGCAGGAACTCGCGCAAAGGTCTCAATGCCAGCATGTTCAGCAATTTCACGATATTCCATGTCGATTTCTTCGAGGGTTTCGATATGCTCGGAGACAAAGCTAATCGGCACGACGACTAATTCTTTTACGCCTTGTGCGGCTAGTTCGGTGATCGCCACATCTGTGTAGGGCTGCAACCATTCAACAGGGCCCACGCGGCTTTGGTAAGCGAGTTTATAGGGATTTGGGCGATTGAGCTTTTGCATAATCAGCGCCGCGCAAGTTTCGATCTCTTTTTGATAGGGATCGCCTGCTTCCTCGATGTAACTGACTGGCACACCGTGAGCGCTGAAAAATATATAAGCAGTACTCGGATCTTTAACCTGATCGAGGGTTTTCTCGATCAGATTTGCCATTGCTTGCAAATAGCCAGAGTTGTCATACCAAGAAGGCACGACTGTATATTTGATTTTTTGTAATTCGCGATCGCTTTGCCAGATGCGATCGAGTAAGCGAAAACTAGAGCCTGTAGTGCTAATCGAAAACTGGGGATACAACGGTAAGACTACTAATTCTTCGATTTTGTCGCGTTTGATCTGAGCGATCGCCTCTTCGGTGAAGGGATTCCAGTAACGCATTCCAATATAAATATTAGCTTCATGCCCATTTTCCTGAAGCTGCGATCGCAAAGCTTGTCCTTGTGCTTCAGTAATCCGCCGTAGTGGTGAACCGCCACCAATTTTTTTATAATTTTCCTGAGATTTTTTAAATCGGAGTGTAGAAATTAACCAAGCCAAAGGTGCTTGCAACAGTGGCGAAGGCAAGCGAATAATTTCTGGGTCTGCAAACAGGTTATACAAAAATGGGCGGACATCTTCTAACTTGTCTGGCCCGCCGAGATTCAGCAGTAAAACTCCTAATCGCCCCATATTAATTCGCTATGTCCTTATTATCATTTGGATCAAACTTTTACATTAATTATAGCTACCGCCAGTATCGTTACGCTAAAAATCTAAAGTTGTCGTAGCCATGCGATCGCCTCTTCGATACTTGTCACTTTTTCGCCTTCGGGCATTGCAGGACGTTGCACCATCACAATCGGAATTCCTAATTCCCTTGCCGCGATGATTTTGGCATAGGTTGCATCGCCGCCACTATTTTTACTAACGATCGCCTGAATTTGATAGTCTCGCAATAATTGTCGTTCCTGCTCTAAACTAAATGGTCCGCGATCTAATAGTATTTTGCTATTCGGAAGTTCGATATCAGGCGGATCGATCGAGCGCATTAAGTACCAAGTATTAGGATAAACTTGCGATCGCTGCAAAAATGGCTCTAATTGTTGTCTGCCAGATGTAATAAATACGCGATTTACCAATTCAGGAATTGCTTTTGCTGCGGCTTCTACACTCTCGACTTCTATCCATTGATCACCAGTTACGCACTCCCATTGGGGACGTACTAGCATTAGATGCGGGATGTTGGCGAGGTGAGAAGCGATCGCGCCATTATGAGTAATTTGTCCTGCACAGGGATGTGTGGCATCAATGAGAATATCAATAGAATTTTGTTGCAGATAATTTGCTAATCCTTCTGCGCCGCCAAATCCGCCAATGCGAACTTGTCCAACTAGGGCGGCTGGCTTTTTGGTGCGTCCTGCGAGGGAACTAATTACTTCTATTTTAGGGATTGTGACAAGTTTGGCGGCTAGTTTTACAGCGTCACCTGTGCCGCCTAAAATGAGAACTTTTTTCATGATTAAAATAGAGCCTGTTTTTTATACCC
Source organism: Pseudanabaena sp. CAN_BIN31 (assembly GCA_026785865.1). GTDB lineage: Bacteria > Cyanobacteriota > Cyanobacteriia > Pseudanabaenales > Pseudanabaenaceae > Pseudanabaena. The sequence goes on along the minus strand of JAJAZG010000086.1, from coordinate 8,948 downwards.
AAGAATCTGTGGCGCAGCTTTTTAGGGTTTAAGGTTTTATTGCTAATGTTCCAAGTTTGCATAAGATTTGCAAAATATTTTCTAAATCAATATTAGAAACCAAGGGAGAGAACACTCTAGAAAAAGCATATTTTTTATTCTCAACTTTTACAAATACAAGTTCGTCACCGTTTGTTAAAACTACATAAATAGCTTTCTCTAGGTTTGGATTAGCCATCGTATAGGCAAGGGCTTGAGGTAGAGCTGACCAGACAGAGAGCATCGTTTTTTTTGATTCTAGGACGATCACCCAAAGATACTCTAATAGAACTAATACATCGATTCTGCTTTGCAAAATCTCTTCGCTATCGGATACAGTAATTCGCACTGATTCTTCTGCTTTGATTAAAAAAGGTGAATCATAAAAACCTGCCATAGTTAATAATGGAGAAACAAGTAGCAGCATGGCGGTACTTTCTAGTAGTTGTCCGTTTGAACGGTGATAGATATACCGATTCCATAATACTTTCAAACTATCGCGATCGCCTGTTGTAATTTCAGGCAGATCTATGTGCCATTCCTCAAAGAAATCCTGCGATATGTTGCGGCTTAGCCCGAAGCGTTTTTCGGCTTGATCAATTGTATTTATAACTTCGGCGATCGCTGTTTGTGCCATGACTTGATCAACTCTTATGGATCTAACTATGATTTTATGGCTAACTATGCTGTTTTGTTGAGTTAAAATCAAACCATACAAGTTTATTCGAGACAAACGCCGATCAGAAATTATGACCTTTGAACAAATGCAAGCTGTTATCGCAAATATGTTGCAAGTGCAGCGAAATTTACAAGAAAGCCAGCTTCGCGATCGCGAAGACATTCTTTTAATGCGAGAAGATATTCTGTTATTGATTGAACAAGCTAAACTAGCTTCGAGCGTTCAACGCAATTTACAAGAGAGTCAAATACGCGATCGGCAAGATATAGAGCTATTGCTTGAGAAGTCTAGACAACAGGAAAGAATGGTTGATCGCCTTGTTGGTTATAGCATTTCCTTTGAGTCTGACAAAATGGATTTAGAACAGAGAATGAGGGAACTAGAACGCAAAAGGGCTGAGAGAGATAAGTAGTGATCGCCTAATTTCATCGTCATTCGAGAATAAAGGAGCGATCGCATTTAGCATTTAACCTATTCGATCAATAGCGAACTATACCGTTTTGTTAAGGTAGAATCAAATGATAAAAGTTTTTTTGGAATAATCTATGCCTCAAACTTTGCAAGCGGTCTATGAAAAAGGTTCATTACGTCTGACTGAGCCAATTGAGTTAGATGAAGGGACTTATGTTGAGGTTGTCATCATCAGGCAAAGTCTGGCTCCAAAATCACCGAAAGATATTTTAGCTAAAATTGCGGCTTTGCCACTAATCGGAAATACCCAGCCTTTTTCTGGTCAAGATCATGACAAAATTCTTTATCCTGTGCAGAATAATCAATGATTTTCGTCGATACAAGTGCATGGTTTGGTTGCGTAGTGCCTTCAGATGATAATTATTTGAGTGCTTCCAGATGGTTTTCAGAAAATAACGAGCCTCTTTTGACTACTGATTATGTTGTTGATGAGACTTTGACTCTTTTGAGAGCTAGGGGTGAAACTGTAAGGGCTGAAAATCTTGGTGAGGCATTCTTCTCTGATTCTCTATGTACAATTTATTTTTTAACGGAATTAGATATACGAGAGACTTGGCAAGTATTTCAAAGATTTTCTGATAAGGAATGGAGCTTTACGGACTGCTCTAGCAAGGTGGTTATGTCAAAGCTGCGAATAGATAGGGCTTTCGCTTTTGATCGTCATTTCAATCAGTTTGGCTCAGTCGCAGTTTTACCATAAAGATAGGCTAAACAGAGGGTGTTTAATCGCCTAATTTCATCGTCAGTTGAGAGTAAAGGGGCGATCGCACTATCAATCACGTAAAACATATAAAATAAGTTGGTGATTGGTGAGAGAAAAATGACAAATATCCAGCCTTCTGAAGACAATACTAAAAAGCGTGATCGCACGTCGGATCTGACAACTGATGCGAGGCGGCAATTGAGGCATCAACGAACTCAAAATATCATTAAGTATTTGGGGCTTGGTGGTATTGGATTCGGGGGTGCTGGAATTGCGGGGTTATGGCTATTTGGGCAGCCGATCGCGGCTTTTGTATTGCCATCACTGATAACAGTGGGATGTACGATTTTGGCGATCGCATACAAGTTTGTGTCGGGGGTGACAAATCGCGTTTTAGACAAGATCGAAGAGTTACTAGAAGATCTTGAAGAGCCTTCTGCTGATTGGATTGTGAAGCAACTTAAGACAGGGGTGATCGCTTTATGGTGGAAGTTTAACTCAAAATTTCGGCGCGATTATTATCAAAGTTTAATTGATAATTTTCGATCATTTAGAATTGATGGCTTTAGGGTTGGTTTGCCAGTTCTCGATTTAGAGGATGTGTTTGTGCCTTTGCGGGTGATGACGGGAACTCCTGAGAAAATATCTGGTGCGATGATTCAGACGCATCATGATGCTGCTAATCAAGAAATTTGGGATTTTTTGCGACAACTCAATAATAAAGGCGATCGCCATAAGTTCTCAGCCTATCGTCGTTTGGCGGTGGTTGGCGCACCTGGATCGGGCAAAACGACATTGCTCAAGCATTTAGCGCTAATTTTTGCGAAGGAACGATACAAGGATGAAGCTTACCAAGTACCAAAGTTGATTCCTGTGCTGTTGTATTTACGGGATATTCGCGATCGCATTGTTGCCGAAAATCCGCTATTGGTAGAAGTCATCGAAAGTCACATTCGCAGTTTGCCTAGTAACACCGTTCTCAATCCGCCGATGCATTGGATTGACGATCAGTTGCGACTTGGGAATTGTTTGGTGATGTTGGATGGATTGGATGAGGTTGCTGATAAGTCACAGCGCCAAGATGTGAGCCAATGGGTAAATCGTCAAATGCAGGCTTATCCCAAAACGCCTTTCATTCTGACTTCGCGTCCTGATGGCTACAATAGCGCTCCTGTGGATATGGTGGGAACGGTGTTGAAGGTGTTGCCCTTTACCCACGAGCAGGTGAAAAAATTCATTAACTGTTGGTATGAGCAGACGGAGATTTTGAGCAATCCCAAAAGCGGCGATACGCCAGCAGTTCGCGCTCAGGCTCGTAAGAATGCTGAGGATTTAATCGATCGCATTATCGACAATCGGGCGATCGCGGATATGGCGACGAATCCGCTATTAGTGACGATGATTGCCACGGTTCATTATAACGGGAGCGCTTTGCCAGGGCGTAGAGTGGAGCTTTATCAAAAAATCTGTGATGTGCTTTTGGGAGCGCGACAGGTGGCGAAGGGGAAAATCAATACTTCCCTTACAGGTGTTCAGAACAAGGCGGTGTTACAGGTGTTATCGCTGTCATTGATGCAAGGCAAAACTCGTGAATTTAGTCTTCCTGAAGGAGAGGGTTTTATTCGGGAGGAGTTGGTTAAGGTGTCGGGAAGTTCGCTCACGGCTGAGAAGTTTTTGTTGCAAATCAAGGAGATCTGCGGGTTATTGGTGGAGAGGGAGTTAGGGATTTATGAGTTCGCGCATTTGAGCTTTCAGGAATATTTGGCGGCGGCGGAGATTAAGGAATTGCAGCGCGATGATTTGCTGACGGGAGCTTTGGATGATTCTTGGTGGGCGGAGACGATTCGTTTGTATGCGGCGCAGGGGGATGCTACGAATCTGATTGAGGCGGCGATCGCCAAGCCAACGGTTAAGTCTTTGAGTCTTGCTTTTGATTGTTTGCAGGAGGCGGCTAAGGTGGAGTCGGTGACGCGCCAAAAGTTGTCGGATTTGCTAGAGTCGGGTTTGGAGTCGGAAGATCCACAAATTGCGAATCTGGCGGCAGAGGTGAGTTTGCTACGCAGATTAAATAATTTATGCAAGGTTGATGAGAATCTCGAAATCGATCTTAATTACATTACTTGTACAGAGTTTCAGCTATTCTATGATGAGCAATTTATATCACCTGCAACAAAGCTGTTTAAACGAGGCAACGAAAGAAATCCAATTACAAATGTCGATTTTGGATCTGTCCTGAGATTTTGTACTTGGTTGAATTTGAAAGATGCCTCACTAAGAGAAAGTAGTGTAACGAGCTATCTTTCCCATTACTATCGCTTGCTGCGCCCTGATGAGATCGAGAAATACCCTGCTAAATCTTATTCTCACTTAGATTGCTGGACTCTAGAACAAACCGAAGTTATTTCTCCAACAAGAGGGATTCGCATTGTTAGAGCGCCTCTTGCCCAACGATACAGGCAGTTAGCAAAATATCTGATAGCTCAAGAATGGGAAAAAGCCGATCAAGAAACAGCAAAAGTGATGCTTGCAACTGCTGGTGGGCGACAATTCGGCTTGGAAGCAATTGAAAAATTTCCTTGCGAAGACATTCAAACTCTCGATCATCTCTGGCTATACTATTCGCGAGGACAACTTAGCCTTGGTATCCAGATGAGCTTTTGGGAAAGAATTGGAAATCCTCCACCAAAATACTTAGCGCCTCGTCTAGATTTCCTAAATATTTCTACAAGTCCAAGAGAATTCTGGTCAGCGCTCGCTCGAAGAAGTAGAAATTGCCATCTTGAATTGTTGTCATTTGAAAGAACTTTACCTCGATCCGAATTTGAAGTTGTGACGGTTGATGAGAGAGGTCAAGAAGTCGAGCGAAAGATCTATCAATCAAAATACTTCAGTGAAGATTTAGCCAAGGATTTGTCGCTAGATATGGTGTTAATTCCTGCGGGTAGCTTTGTGATGGGATCGCCTAAAAGCGAGAAAGATAGTAGAGATGATGAACGTCCGCAACATCAAGTAAACGTCCCAGAATTCTTTATGGGTAAATATCAAGTGACGCAAGCTCAATGGCGAGTAGTTGCCGCGATGCCCGAAGTTAATCACGATCTCAAACCCGATCCATCTCATTTCAAAGGGGATAATCGCCCTGTCGAGAATGTATCTTGGGATGACGTGATGGAGTTTTGTGCGCGGCTGTCTCAGCATACAGGACGGGAATATCGGCTACCCAGTGAAGCCCAATGGGAATATGCCTGTCGAGCAGGAACGACAACACCATTTCATTTTGGCGAGACAATTACCCCCGAACTCGTGAATTATGATAGCAATGAGCCTTATGGCAATGCACCAAAAGGTGAAGCTCGAAACCAGACCACTCCTGTCGGCAGTTTCCCTCCCAATGCTTTTGGTTTGTACGATATGCATGGCAATGTTTGGGAATGGTGTGCTGATGATTGGCACACTAGTTATAAAGGAGCGCCTACTGATGGAAGTATTTGGCTAGGCGAAACGACTGGCGATCGCAATTTGAAAAAGCATTCAAGTTCAATCAGAAAATCTCAGAATATAGTAAAAACAAGAATAAGTTTTGTTACGCGAAGAAAAGATCAAGATCAAAGAAAAATGCTTCGCGGCGGTTCGTGGTACCTCAATGCTCAGTATTGTCGGTCTGCCTTTCGTCACTTTAACGACCTCGCGCGTTATGGTTATGCTCTCAACGCTTTCGGTTTTCGGGTTGTCTGCGTAGTGCGGTGAGGACTCCCTTCTATGTTCTTTTGTCCTCTTGCCCTTTACACTTCTTTATATTTCTTTGCACTTCTTTATCCTTCCTTCGCCTTTGGCGATCAATTTTTTTTGAGAATCACTAAGTTTGAGAACCACCAAAAATGAGCGAAGGCTAAGAAGGAAATTGCTCATGTTAGGGCGATCGCTTAAAATATACACTTAGCCAGTAAGCCTTTATGCCCAAAAAGATTCAAGAACTAAAAAGTATGCTTCTCAAAGCAGGATTTACATACCGTTCAGGTAAAGGAAGTCATACAGTCTGGGAACACTCACGCATACTAGACAAAATCACACTATGTAGCGGCGATGGCGATGATGCACCGCGCTATTTAGAAAAGAAAGTTTTGCTCAATTTGAAAAAACTAGAGGAGAATCAAGAATGAACTACCATTTCAGCATTTCAATTCAATGGTCAGACGAGGATCAACTTTTCCTTGTGACATTGCCCGAATTCACCGATGTCATGCAACCATGCACTCACGGATCAACCTATATTGAAGCCATCAAAAATGCCGAAGACTTAATTGAGACACTCATTCAAATCTATCAAGAAGACGGCAAACCAATTCCTAAACCTCAAGTTTTGCTAGCCGCCTAAAAGTGAGACATAAAAAATGATTAGAGAATTAGACCGTGTTGTATTAGCCGATCGCATAGATGAAGCAGACTTAGAAATTGGTGACATTGGCACTGTGGTATTTGTTTACAAACAACATAAAGGCTATGAAGTCGAGTTTATTACCCTCACAGGAGAAACAGTTGCCGTTGTTTCTGTGTTGCCATCACAAATTAGAATCATACGCGATCGCGAAATTGCTCATGTGAGGGCGATCGCTTAAACCAGATAATCACTAAGCTATGATTTAGCTAGCAGGAAACATAATATCAAGGAAGATAAAATGGATGCAATGACTACCCAACAAGCAAGTCATGACTTAGATCGATTGATTGATCGCGTGATTGCCAACGTAGAGCCAACGATTCTTTGTAATGACAATGGCAACAAAGCGATTTTAATTTCTCTAGACGAATTTTCAGCATGGCAGGAAACATTCTATTTACTCTCCAATCCGTTTAATGCGAAACATCTGCTCGGTTCAATTCAATCAGCAAAAGCAGGTAAAGTCGTTGAGCGAAACTTAATAGAAGAATGAAACTTACATTTACAGAAGACGGATGGAATGATTATTTGTGGTTTCAGGATAATGACAAGAAGCTCTTAAAAAGAATCAACACCCTAATCAAAGAAGTTCTACGGAATCCTCTTGAAGGTATTGGTAAGCCAGAACCCCTAAAAGCAAATCTATCAGGTTATTGGTCGAGGCGCATCGATACTCAACATCGGCTGGTTTATGAGGTGCTAGAGGGGAGTATCATTGTTGTAGCTTGCAGATTTCATTATCAAGATTAGACATCTTCATTAGAGTGATAATCTGCGAAATTGCTCATGTTAGGGCGATCGCATCTTCAACAAGGTAATGTATTTACAGCAATGATTTTCTAACATATGAAATATACAATCACACTTCAATGGTCTGACGAAGATAAATGCTTTGTTGTTTTCTTGCCAGACTTCACTAACATCAATCAACCCTGCACCCATGGCAAGACCTATTCAGAAGCACTCCAAAATGCTAAGGAGCTGATCGAAATTTTAGTAGAGCTGGCGATCGAAAAGAATGAACCATTGCCGAAGTATCAACCATTTTGCTATGGCAAAATCTCAGAATGATTAAGAGTGAAATTAATCATGTTTGTTGCGTGACTTATTGAGATTCGATCGCCCCTTCAGCTTCATTAGCGATCGCCTTTAATTTATCGATCATATCTGATGAGACATCTTGCCACATACCACGCTGATTCGCTTCTAGCAAGCGCTCACTCATATCGCGCAACGCCCAAGGATTGCTCTTTTCCACAAACTCGCGTACTTCGGGATTGAAGATATAAGCTTCGGCAACACCTTCATACATGAAGTCAGATACGCAATTAGTCGTCGCATCGTAGGCAAAAAGATAATCTAGAGTTGCCGACATCTCGAACGCGCCTTTATAACCATGACGCATCGCGCCTGCAATCCATTTGGGATTAACTACACGCGATCGATAGACCCGCGCAATCTCTTCGCTAAGTTTACGAACTTTTGGCTGAGCCATTTGCGAATTATCACCAAAATAGACTTCTGGGGCATTCCCCGATACAGAAGCGATCGCTGCCGTCATTCCGCCTTGAAATTGATAATAATCATCGGAATCGAGAATGTCATGTTCGCGATTATCTTGATTTTGGAGGACGATTTGCATATTACCAAGTCGCTGATTAAAGGCTTCAGGTGCAGATTTGCCCTCAGACTTGCTGGTATAGGCATAGGCACTCCAATTAATGTAGGCTCGTGCTAAGTCATCTTCGCTTTCCCAGTTTTGGGATTCGATTAAGCCTTGCAAACCCGCACCATAGGCGCTCGGTTTAGAACCAAATACACGATAACGCGATCGCTCTTCAGCCTGTTCGTTAGTCAGTCCTTCTAATTGCCAACGCGCAGATTCTTTTTGAACTTGGGCAGCGATCGGATTTTGATCGGCAGGTTCATCAAGGTTTGCGACGGCATTTACTGCACTATCAAATAAATCAATCAAGTTGGGAAAAGCATCGCGAAAGAATCCTGAGATTCGCAAAGTTACATCAATACGAGGACGACCCAAAATCGATAATGGCAGAATCTCAAAATCAACTACGCGGCGCGATACTCCATCCCAAACTGGCTGTACGCCAATTAGTGCAAGCGCTTCGGCAAGATCATCGCCGCCCGTTCGCATTGTCGATGTTCCCCAAATCGATAGCCCGATGGTTTGCGGATATTCGCCATGTTCTTGAGTGTAAGTTTCAATCAATACATCCGCAGCTTTGCGTCCGATGTCCCAAGCTGTTTCTGTGGGAACAGCGCGAATATCAACAGAGTAGAAATTGCGCCCTGTCGGTAATACTTCGGGGCGACCTCTAGTCGGTGCGCCTGACGCGCCGCTAGCAATATATTCGCCATTGAGTCCCCGCAATAAATTTGTAATTTCTTGTGAGGTTTTGTAGAGAGATGGTAAGAGGCGATCGCGAATCCAATTAAGTTCTAATTGAATTTTACCCCCCTTAATAAGGGGGGCGATCTCTTCGTGATTTATATTAAGAATTGATCCCCCTAAATCCCCCATAATAAGGGGGACTTGAAGAATAAGAGATTCGATTAGTTCCGCTGCATATTATTCAATTACTTCTACAGCATCGCCAATAATCCGACAATTAACTAAG
>JAJAZG010000085.1 GCA_026785865.1 Pseudanabaena sp. CAN_BIN31 | reverse complement strand
GGTGTTAAGCTCACTATTGCAGCCATGGCAGAAATTGAAAAACAGCTTAAGCGTCTACCCGATCTTCAAAAATGGTTTGTTGAGATTTGCGGCAAATCAACCTAAGCTATGGGATCTATTATTTCTTGGTAGTCTCTAATGCGATCTTGAAACCTTAGCTTACCGTGACCAAGCATAAGCTATCAACGAATTATTTACAGGTAGATAAAAATTACAATAAAGTTTTGAGGTTTTATGGATCAGATCTAATGCGATCGCTGTATGCTTGGATCATAATTCTTTATCTAGAGGAGAACACCTAACCAGTTTCTTACCTTCAACAACAAAAAAGCCAGTGAATTAGATCTCACCAGCTTTCTTGTAACCCGAAGGTTTTCTGAATTTTGTACCCAGGAATGGACAGATGTTGCTTTAGACGTGCAATTTTGTTCAGCGCTTCTTTATATCTTAACGCAAGATATAAATTTAGCAATAGTTTTTGCTGCGAATTTTTAAACTTCTTTGCAAAAAGCAGTTATTAATTATTGAACTGAATTCAAAAAGTCTGTCTATTTCCTGATTGAAATCGCTACAACCCTTACAATCAGGACAATATAGATGTTTTTAAAGTCACAAGACTTAAAACTTGCCTTTGGCAAGTTCATTGGAGGTCAAAAATAATGACACTCCAAAATAATCAGTATTCGAGCGGTAAGTTTTCACCAACCAAGTCAAATAACCCTTGCCCCATCTGTGATGACGTTAAAGGCAAATGTCGGATCGTTAATGATGCGCTGGTCTTGTGCATGACCCATCCTACGGATATGGGTCTTGCAGGTTGGCATTATCTTGGTGAAACTGAAGGCGGTTACTACGCTGGTAAATATGTCAAACAGCATCCAGAGTCAGAATCTGAAAAACAGCAAAGGCAAGAAACTAATCGCCGACTGATGGTTGCCCAGCAAAAAGCTAAGCGCGAGCAGTTAGCGAAATTACCCGATCGCCTTCAACGAGATCGGCTGTATCAAAATTATTTGCCGAAGCTAGTTTTAAGTGACCTAGATAAATCAGATTTACTGGGGCGTGGTTTAACTGAGCCTGAAATTGTCAACTTAGGAGCCAAGTCTCTTAATGCTGGCTATATTTTGCCAATGCGTAATCCTCAAGGGCAAATTGTCGGTTCTCAAATCCGTTTGCGCGACAATTTATCGGGTCGCTATCGCTGGCATAAACTCTTTGGGCTTGCCACACATCAACGTAATGGTGATTTGCCTCTTACCTTTCATGGCAATGCTCATGCTGTCCCAGACCATATTGTTTTGGTCGAAGGTACAGGCGTTAAACCTTATCTTGCTGCTAGATTGCGTAATTGTCCTGCCATTGGAGCTTCTGGCGGTCAGTTTGTTTCTAGTCAGAAAACTTTACTTGCCTATTTACAAGATATTGCTGCAAGTCCTGAACAAACCAGACTGGAATATGCGATCGATGCAGGTGACATTGCTAACCCATCGGTCATGCGTCGTCATGAGAAAAATCTTGAGTTTATCTCTGACCTTGGCTATCAAGTCGATGTGCTGTGGTGGGGACAGTTCGCCAAAACCGATCATGACATTGATGAATTGTCCAATGCGGCAAATATTGAATTACTGACAGTTGAGCAATTTTTTAAACTGGCTAATTATCAACCTAAGCCAAAACTGTCTCCTCTCCAATGGTTGTCAGATAAGCTGTTTCCTAAAACTAAAAATGCTGTTAAGCGATCGCCTGATCGTACTTTTACTGGTTCTGCTGATGAATATACACAGGGAAGCAGATTAACAACTTGGCAAAATTCTTTGCAGTCCCATAAACATGTCCTCGATGCTTCAGCAACGGGTATGGGCAAAAGCCATGATGCTGGTTCCTTGCGTCCTGATATGTTTGGCGGTCGCATTGAGAAAATCATCTATATATATGGTGACTCCCGCAATGTCACCACCGAAACTTTGCAAGATTGGCAACTACTGCCTGCCCGTCACAATGGCTTAGCTAACAAGCAAGGCAAACTCCGCCTTGCTCAATATGGTGATCCTATTAACACTCACGCTAATTGCTCTCGGACTGGGGCGATCGCGGCTTTGAAAAATAAAGGAATCGCTGACACGCAGATTATTTGCGAGACTTGTCCTTTGTTAAATGCTTGTCGTGCTAATTCTGGTGATGGTTTTGGCTTTCGACATGATCGGGCGATCGCTTTTAAGTCGAATATTTTGCGATCAAATCCCATGAGTTTGCCTAATCCCGATCAGTATGATTACTCGAGGACGGTGCTGATCTGGGAGGAGGTCACCGATAGTTTACCAATCATGCGTCAGATTACTATTGATGCTGATGATATCGATAAGGCGATCGCTAAAATCTCGCGTACCCATCTTGAGAACAAACATCAAATTATTGACCTACTTAATAGTTTGCATACTTTGCTAGCTATTAAGTCCAGATATGGTTTGAATTTTCAAAAAATTAAGGCAGCCATTCCTGACTTCATCGATACTTCACTGCTGCGAGAATTACTCAAGCCTGATTTATCAATTCTCGATACCGTTGATAGTATTGCGGATTCTGAGTTTGAGCAGGCTAAGGGACAAGATAAGCGGGAATTAGCTCGGCTTAATTCTTTACTAAAACAAAAAACTACTTTAGGTTCTACGGCAATTGAACAGATGGTCAACCGTGATGTTCTCAAACAATGGCTTCCTGAATTTCTGGAGATCCTCTCTGGAAATATTCAACATGGCGATCTGCATATTCATAAAGGCAAACTAACAGTGTCTCTCCTTGATGATCGCTTGCGTGACATTGCTCACAGGGCGGCGGCTAATCTCTATCTTGATGCCACCATTAATATTGCTGATTTAAAGATGAAGTTAGCAACTGATGTCTACATGGTTAAACAGTCGGGTGTTTTGGCTATGCCAACTATTTTTCAGGTTGCAGATATTGGGCGCATGACTATGCAACGCGGATCTGAACAGCAAAGAAAGGCGCAAGCGATCGCGACTTACCTCAAAAACATTGATCCTTCAACGATGGTAATTGATTTTAAAAAGTTTGCTGATTATGCCGATGGGATTTGGTTCCGTGATTCCCGTGGCTCTAATGATTTCAGTACTGCGAAAACTTTTGTGGTCACGGGTACTCCTTGCCCCAATATTTCCGCGCTTAAATCGGAGTATGTCGTTCTCACTAGTTTACATCCCAATGATGATGATCCTGATTTTGCTGAGTTTGTCGATCGCCGTATCTTCGCTAATGTCCAACAATGTTTTGGGCGCAAGTCGGGACATCGCTTTCATGATGGTGACAAGATTTATTTCTTGGCTGATTTTGATTTGGGCGATATCCCTCATACCAAAATTAAGGCTAGTGACATTACCCCTAATGCGATGAGTAAGCTTGAAATTCTCAAGTCTCAGGTTATGCAACTTGCCCATGATGCTTTAACCAAAGGTGTTGATTTATTGTCTATGTCCCAAAGAGAAATGGCAGATTGGTTGGGGCTTAAATGGGGGCGCTTTAGGCGTAATTTCGAGTGGATCGATCCGCTATTAAGATTCCTTTATAGCAACACGATCCAAGATTTAAACGAAAATGCTGACTTATCGTCTGAGCGATCGCTTGATTCTTCAGATCAAGATTTAGTTAATTTCTGGGCTGGTGCAACGGAGAAACTTTTAGTTGATAATGCGCCAATTCAATCAACTTTATCTGGACTTATTAAGTTTTTTGCCGAATATATTCCGCAATATTTGCATTGCTTTGTCGTTTCTAAGCTTTCGTTCATAGCGCGTAATCGGTTATTTACTACGCTTGCTTTCCTCGTTGCTCCCATTGCGTAATATTTACGGCTCAATAGGCGTTGCGGGGAGTTACTTGAGGTAAAAAAACTGAAATGCTTTACAGGTGATGGTTTTAGTGCCAGAGGTCTTCAATATCTGAAATTCTTGTAAAAGCTTTGAGCCGATTATCGTGCTCCAACTCCCCGAAAGACCTATAGAGCCAACCACTTTTCTACCGTCAAGTGATTGGTACTTCATTTTCAAGTTTGCCACTAATCAAGAATCTTGATTAGTAGACCTCTTGCAGAACTCAAAACGTGATACAGTTATGGGTTGGCTTGATTTAGGCTTTTCTGCTGTT
>JAJAZG010000084.1 GCA_026785865.1 Pseudanabaena sp. CAN_BIN31 | reverse complement strand
GTTAAAGGTAAAAGTTGTTGATTTGGGGACAAGCTATCTAAGCTTGAAGTGATGTTTTTTAAAGAATTCGCCGTAATTGTCTCTGCTCTGAGACGCGGTAAAACAGTAGCCATTAAGTACCAATAAAATTTTGCAAAGCTTTCTAAATCTATTATAGAAAAATATACGGCTTTGCGCTCTAACTCTCAATTTTTTCGAGATTTAGCGATCGCTGCAACTCTTCAATTTCATCTTTGTGGGCGCGGACTTTAAGCTTTGCATCAGGCAGCAGTCGCAAACTAACTTGGCGCTCGCGAGGCGTACCGCGCCAATAAAATATGCCAGCGATCGGTGACATAGCGGTCAGCCATAACCAAATATTTTCTAAATCAGGAATTAAAATACCTAAAACTAGCCCCAGACAAATTAAACCGATCGCGGCTAATAGCGTCATGAAAACTGCCAAAAATAAACTTGGCTTTACCTGCCCAGACAAAGTTACAACCTCTCGTTCTGGATCGATTTCAACTACTTTATAAGCTCTTTGTCTAAAATGGTCGCGAACTTGCATCAATAGGCGATCGTCCGTAGTTTGATCTACAGCAAGTTTTTTTAAAGTAAATAGTGCGTCAGTTGTCCGATCTCGGATCGATCCGCGTAAAAAGGAAATTAAACCAACAAATAGTAAAATCGTTAAAAATAGTGTGGAATATACTGTGGGAATTGTTCCAGACATTGGGGCTAATATTTTATGAGCTTGAGATACAATCTACTAGTCTTTAATTATAGATAGCAACTTTCCAATTCGTGAAAATTAAAGTTAGTCGGGTAAAAAAACGATGACCGCGTATCCTAAGGCTACCTATGTAGGTAAGTATGTCGATGACTCTTTTAAACTTGCCAAATTTTTGCGCGTATTACGCAAACGTTGGGTCGCGATCGTAGCCGTGTCTGTCACTGTGTTTGCAGCAAATACTTATTATACCTTTACAAGAACCCCTCAATATCGCTCCACTGCCGCTCTTCTAATCAATAACTCGACGATACGTGTATCGGATATTCAACTCCCAGGCTTACCCGCTAGCTCCACGATTAACCTTGGTACAGAAATCGGTATTCTCAGAAGTCGCTCTTTAATTGAGATTGCAGTCTCAAAAATGCAGCAGTCACCTTCAGGCAATTTGTATAGAGATATAGATGCAGTGACGATCGCGAACGCATTAGAGATCCGACCTGAGAAAGACGCTCTAATTTTGCGCTTGATTTATACGGACAGCGATCCTAAACGAGCGCGAGAAGTTTTAAGTGCATTATCTCAAACTTATGTCGAATATAGCTTGAAAGATCGTCGTACTAAGTCCAGTACTGCGATTAACTTTATCGAGGACAAGCTTCCTCAAATCAAGCAACAACTTGACAAGTCTGCTCTAGCAGTCACCCAATTTCGCAAGACCTATAACATTGTCGATCCTGATACCTATGCGGCTTCCGTTTACGGAATGCGTGCGGCTCTAGAAACTCAAGCTCAAGACTTACAAATTAAAATTGCTCAAGTCCAACAGCAGTTTGAATCTCTCAGCCGTCAAGTTGGTAAATCGCCAGATGCAGCGATCGGCGGCGCGATTTTACAACAAGATGCCGCTTATCAGTCTTTGATTAAACAGTTTCAAGATATTGAAACCAACTATTTTTTAGAGCGCACTAGGTTTCGAGCCGATCATCCTAATGTTCTCGTACTTAAAGATCGCCGTGACGAACTCTATCGACTACTAGAGACTCGTGCCTCAGTAGTTGGCGTTAAAGGTGGTACTAGTAACATTACCAATGAACCGATTAGCCCCATTCAACAGAATCTTGCCTCTCAGTTATTTGAGTCACAAACAACCCTTGCAGTGAGTCAAGTCCAACTAGAAAGTATTAGGAACGCACAATCTGAGGTTTCTACTGCATTTTCTAAGATTCCCCAAATTCAACAAAAATATGTGGAAATCAAAAGACAACTCGATCTTGATAGCTCGACTTACAACAAGCTAACTGAAAAGCTAGAAGAATTGAGGATTTCTGAAGCTCAAGAGATTTCATCATGGAAGGTTTTGGAGCCGCCTATTGTGCCGACCAGACCATTTTCACCAGATATTGAGAGAAGTCTCATTACTGGAGCAATTACTGGTTTAGGGCTGGGTCTTTTGGCTGCACTACTCCTAAATCGCTTAGATCAACGCATTCGTGAGGTAGAAGAAATAAGGGAAATGATCGATATTCCCTTACTTGCTTCGATTCCGACCACTGAAGCTATTTCTTTGAAGGTTATGCTCGGTCAAAGTGTATTGCCCACCAGTAGTTATTATGCTTTTAAAGAGTCGTTAAGTTCTCTTGCGTTAAATTTGCGCTATTTAGGCACAGACAACACGATCAAAGTGATTGCCTTCACTTCATCTGTGCCTTCTGAGGGTAAGAGTACCTTGACATACAACCTTGCAACTATTCTATCGACTCTGGGATATAGAGTTCTTTTAGTAGATGCGGATCTGCGAAAGCCGACACTTCATAAGCTAACTGGGCTGAGTAATAAGTTTGGTTTGTCTACGGCTCTAACAACTCCAAATCCTTGGCAAGATTTGATTCAAATCGCTGACGGCAAGGAAAATTTGCATGTCTTAACATCAGGTTCTATTCCACCAAATCCGATGTTGTTATTAGAATCTGTCAAGATGGCGGCACTTGTTCAGGAATGGCGGCAGGCGTATGACTATATTTTGGTGGATACTCCGCCCGTAGTCGGTATTACTGACGCTCAATGTCTGGCTTCTAAGGTGGATACTTTTATTTTAGTGGCAGCGATCAATCGTTCGACAAGGAGTGGAATTACTCGTGCTTTAGAGATTTTAGAAAATGCAAGGGCTAATGTTTCTGGCTTATTAATTAATATGATTGAATCTTCTGATAGTGAATATCAATATGTGGATTACGATCATTACTATCTCAAGTCCACAGACGCAGAATACGATCCAGAAGTTACAGCGATAGAAGTTTCTAAAAAAAATAAAAATAAATAAATAAAGCAATTTCTAGCTTGGCTATAGCCAAGCTAGAAATTGCTTTATTTATTAAAAATCTACACCGCGCTTTAGGTCTACGCCTTTTTCAGCATAGTGTTTGTGGCAAACCATCTCTGAATGCACAGAGGCAAGATCAAAATAGGCTGGCTGATGCAAACAGCGCCCTGTGATGATTATTTCAGTGTCGCGGGATTTTTTGAGTAAGGCTTGGCAGATTGGCTCGGCGGGCAGTAAATCGAGATCGACGGTGGGGTTTAGTTCGTCAAGGATGATCGTTTTGTAAAGTCCTGAGGCGATCGCAGCTTGAGCAATTTCCCAGCCGCGTTGGGCTTCGATGCAGTCCATTTCCTCTTGTTGACCACGCCAGACGATCGCATCACGTCCACAGCGCTGATGATCGATTACATGGGGATACGCAAGTTTAAGAGCAGCGATCGCGGCATCTTCGGTATAGCCAGCCCCGCCTTTGAGCCATTGCATAATCAAAACACGATGGGATAAATCGCGACTAATGCCTGTCCCGATCGCTTTAAGCGATCGCCCCAAAGCCGATGTGCTTTTGCCCTTACCTGCACCCGTATAAATTTCGATTCCCGTTACGCCATATTTTTCGGCATGGGCTTCATCATGCGATCGCATTTCTGAATGCAAATCAGCAATATCGATCAGCGATTGGGGTGCGCCGCGTCCTGTGCAGATTACTTCCAGATGTGGCAGTTTATTTTTTAAATCTTTGACAACGCGATCGGCGGGGATCAAGCCTAAATCTAAGACTGGATTAATTTCATCTAAAACAATTACAGAATAAAGCCCTGAAGCCATTGCGCCTTTAGCGATCGCCCAGCCACGTTCAGCTTCTTGGCGATCAAAAGGCGTAACATGTTCGGCATCAAAAAATTCAGCGCGACCAGTTCGCACATGATCGATCAAATGGGGAAAACCTTGTTGCAATGCCGAAATTGCGGCATCTTCGGCATATTCGCGCTCAGCCCCTTTAAGAAATCGCAGTAATAAAATGCGTGTACCTACAGGCGATGTGTCGGACATGCCTAAGCCTAGCGATCGCAAAACTACGCCCAATGCGGCTTGTGATTTGCCCTTGCCTGTTCCGTCATAAACATGGATTTGTCCGATCTCACGTTCGGGACGCACCTGTGCGGTCATGATGCCTATCGCTGCCATCTTTTTATTTAGCCAGTCTTGTTTAATATAATTATACTCTAAGCTCCAAACCTTTGCTGGCAATACTTTCTAGCTAGTTGCATAAACCATTAAGCACCATTTAAGCGATATCACTTAAATGTCACTACCTGTATTATCGGATGACAGTTGATTTTCTGGTAGCATATATTCGTGGTATGCAGTTTGAATTTCCTCTAAAAAGTGGGCGAAAGTATTGACTATGCATGGGTTTTAGAGACGTAGATATGAGTATCAGCTTTAGATTTCATCCAGAGAAAGCAATTGAAGCAGCCGCAATGCTTTTAAAATTGCATGGCAAGCCTATGAAATATATAGGTTTGCTCAAGATGCTTTATATTGCTGACCGCATAGCTCTAGAGCGGATGGATCAACCAATTACAGGCGATAAGGGGTACTCGCTAGACTGGGGGCTAGTGCCTAGCAATGTTTACAATCTGATTAAGGGAAATTCCGTTGATAATGCTTTACCCCTTTGGCAGAAATATATCTCAAAAAACGATGATGGCTATACGGTCTCGCTAAAAGCTTCACCGCCTAACGATTATGTGTCCGAGAAAGCTCAACAAATAATTAAAGAAGTCTATGAAAAATATGGACATCTTAACCCTTTTGATCTTGCAATGTTGACACACGATTTTCCTGAATGGGAAGATCCTCATGGCTCAAGTATTCCTGTCAATGTTGACAATGTTTTAAGGTATATGAACAAACCTGAAGAGGAAATTGAAGCAATTCGACAAGAAGCAGCCAGAGAGGCTTATTTGGACATGGTATTGGCTGCATAATGACCATTACCACTATTAATCTGGGTGATGCCTTTTTATTAGGAACAGATCCTAACGGCAATCACCTTTTTGTTGCTATCGCGCCAACATCTAACAGTAGATACGTATTCGTCAGCTTAACTACCCGTAGAAAAAACTCTGAAACTGCTTGTGTTTTGCTTCCTACCACAGCAGGAGCGCCAAGTTTTATTAAAGTAGAATCAGTAATTGCCTATGTGTTTGCTCGCGAAATGGATACCGACGAACTCAATAGAGCAGTTTGCGCTGGTAGTCGTACACCGTACTGTCAATTTCCACCGATCGTTTTGAACAAGATCCAATATGGCGGTGTGGCTTCTACGGAAATAGAGCCAAGGTTTAAAAGAGCGCTTAAATCTTTTTTGGGAATTAGCTAAGTTCTATAAAAAGCATCGCCATTAACTTTGGGGTTTTCGGTAGATATTGAGCTAAAATCTACATCTTAAAACCAGTATATTTGTGTCATGACAAACTTCCCTGCGCGATCGCTATACACCCTAATTGCTATAAGCACCGCCATACTAGCTGTGGCTAACCCTGTGCGATCGCAGACCAAGCCATCGCCAGCGAATATCGAAATTTCGCGACCAGTTTCACAACCAGAAATTAATTCAGGTAAAAAAGCTAGTGTCGTGAGAATGTTTGAAGATATTGCGATCGCGCCAAGCACTGTACCAAAAGAGATCGAATTACGTGGGATCAGTGGTGGTGGTGTTGAAACTCAAAAAACATCAGGACGCAAAGCTACTGAGACAGGAGACTGTATTGGTTTTATTGACGCAGAGCCAGATCACAAAATTACGTTAACAAAAGCATTTGGCTATCTCAAAATGCAGGTCAAAAGCTCTGGCGATACGATCTTACTTGTGCGCGGGCCAGGTGGCAGTTGGTGTAGTGATGATGTCAGCGATCGCAATCCAGAAATTAACGGTGATTGGCTAGCTGGAACCTATGAAGTATGGGTTGGTTCTTACGAAGAAAATACTTCTTTTCCTTATTTGTTAGAACTTACCGAAAACCCGTAATCGCTAGATTGGACAGCCTAAAGTTTGGCGACTGTCATTTTTGGTAAATGGGTGAGTGCCACTGGCGATCGCGCAGAGATATAGGCGAGTGCGATCGTCTAGATTGCGGACACCTGTGAACTCTGCGTCAGCACAGGTACGTAAATTCTTTAATATTACACCGCGCAAATTTGTACCACGAAGATTTGCGCCGTTCATAATTGCGCCCGTAAAATCTGCTTCAATCAAATTTGCGCCACTAAAATTAGTGACACTAAGGTTAGCGCGAATAAATTTACTGTTAGAAGAATTTGACCAAGTTAGGTTTGCCCAACTTAAGTCTGCGTCAGAAAAATTCGCACCTCTCAGTAAAGCCCCTCTGAGATTTGCCTCAATCAATTTAGCCCCTGTCAAGTTAGCATCAATTAAATTAGCGCTACTCAGATCGGCTTTGTTCAAAGTAGACCCACGTAAATCAATACCAATAAGAGTCACACTCCGTAATTGAAGATTACTGATGTCTATATTAGAAAAGTTACGTTGTCCCTGTCCGTATAGTTCCAACAGTTGCGCGACTTCCAAGGTGGTTGCTCCTACAAATACTAAAGCTTCGCCAATATCTCACAGAATTTCTGGACTTTTTTGGTTTGCCGTAAAAGTTTAACTTATTTCATATCCCTTTGCTCTCTAAAAGATAATAAGATGTAAACTCAATAAATAGGTAAGCATAATAAAACCCAAAACCTAAAAAGCTGTAGCGTACGCTCAGCGTGCGCTACAGCTTTTTAGGTTTAAGGACTTTTATGCTTACCTACTTATAAACTTTGATTAAGCTGCTTAATTCTTTAAATAACTGCTATGAGTACGACCGAACTTCCCAAACAATATAATCCTCTCGAATCTGAAGCCAAGTGGCAAAAATATTGGGAGGAAAGCGGCGTATTTGTAGCAGAAAGTAAAAGTGATAAAGAGCCATACTGCATCATGATCCCGCCGCCTAATGTGACGGGTAGTTTGCATATGGGACATGCTTTTCAAGAAGTATTAATCGATATTTTGATTCGTTACCACCGTATGCGTGGGTTTAATACGCTTTGGCTTCCCGGAACCGATCACGCTAGCATTGCCGTGCAGACGATTCTCGACAAACAAATCAAAGCTGAGGGGAAAACCAATCAAGAAATCGGACGCGAGAAATTTCTCGATCGCGCATGGGAATGGAAAGCTGAGTCAGGCGGTACAATTGTTTCGCAACTGCGGCGTTTAGGCGTTTCTGCTGATTGGACACGCGAACGCTTTACGATGGATAAAGGTTTGTCGAATTCCGTTGCTGAAGCTTTTGTCAAACTCTATGAAGCAGGCTTGATTTATCGCGGTGAATATCTGGTTAACTGGTGTCCCGAATCTCAATCAGCCGTATCCGATCTGGAAGTTGACAATAAAGAAGTCAATGGTCATCTCTGGCATTTTCGTTATCCTTTAGCCGATGGCTCTGGACATTTAGTTGTCGCGACTACGCGCCCAGAAACAATGTTGGGAGATACTGCTGTCGCCGTGAATCCTAACGACGATCGCTATAAGCATCTGATTGGTAAGACGATCATCTTGCCAATCATGAATCGTGAGATTCCAATTATTGCTGATCAATATGTCGATCAAAAATTTGGTAGTGGTTGCGTCAAAATCACGCCTGCTCATGATCCTAATGACTTTGAAATGGGCAAACGTCATCAACTTCCATTAATTAATATTCTTAATAAAGATGGATCGATTAATGAGAATGGTGGTGAATTCCAAGGGCAGGATCGTTTTGTGGCGAGGAAAAACATCATCGCCAAGCTTGATCAAATGGGCTTAGTCGAAAAGATTGAAGACTATACGCATACTGTCCCCTATTCAGAACGTGGCAAAGTTCCTGTCGAACCGTTGCTTTCAATCCAGTGGTTTGTGAATATCAAGCCGCTTTCAGACTTTGCGTTAGAACAATTTGACAAGCAGAATTCGCCCACATTCGTTCCCGATCGCTGGGGGCGTGTTTATCGCGATTGGTTGATCCGTCTCAAGGATTGGTGTATTTCCCGTCAACTCTGGTGGGGACATCAGATTCCTGCTTGGTATGCGCCCGATGGCACAGTTTTTGTAGCGCGAACTGAAGTAGAAGCTTATGCTCAAGCTAAAGTAAAATTTGGTGAAGATGTCACTTT
>JAJAZG010000083.1 GCA_026785865.1 Pseudanabaena sp. CAN_BIN31 | reverse complement strand
CTAATTGCTTGGCGATCGTGCAGACCATCTTCACTAAAGCCTTTAACTCATCCCAGCTAAGGCTCGCACGCTTATAATTGCGTCTAAGCGTATTAGTATTTCGTAGTCGCCAGAAAGCGACACGACTAGGAATCGTTTTTTCTAAGCCTAACTGCTCGATTAAGACCAGCATTACTTCAACTGCTTCTAAATCCAGCGCCTCGATCGCTAGAAGCAGATGATCGATATCCATGCGGACACTGCGGGGACAACCCCGAACAAAGTCCTTAGGAACGTGTAAATCGAGGTTTACAGGAGCAGAAATATTTAACTGCATAATTCGCAGTGAAGTTGAACCTAATAGAATTTACTCAGTTTACCCAGTTGGAAGGCGTTCAGCTACAAGCGGCTTGTCCAAGATAACAACTCTTAAGATCAACAAAGCCCGTAGCTGAGTGCTTCAACCTTAAGCTTGGCGTGAGTAGTACTCAATAACCAGCAGTTCGTTCACTTGCAGTGCTACCCATTCGCGTTCGACAACGCCATTGACCTTACCAGTCATTTTCGCCTTATCAAATTCTAAATGGCTAGGAACATTGGAAAGACCAGGAAATTCGAGATTTCGCTCGACGATTTTCTTGGATTTTTCGCTGTCTTTAACACTAATTACTTCACCAGGACGGCAACCATAACTAGGAATAGTTACGCTCTTACCATTAATGGTGATATGTCCATGATTAACCAGTTGACGCGCAGCAGGGATCGTCGGTGCAAATCCCATACGGAAAACGGTATTGTCTAGACGCATTTCTAGCAATTGCAACAATACCAGTCCTGTAGAACCCTTAACTCGTCTGGCTCGACGCACATAGCGCAGCATTTGAGTTTCAGTGAGCCCGTAGTTAAAACGTAGCTTTTGCTTTTCTTCAAGACGCACAGCATATTCAGAGCGCTTTTTGCGATCTTGACCATGTTGTCCAGGTGGATAAGCGTGCTTAGGTTGTTTGCGACTTAGACCGGGAAGCTCTCCGAGTCTTCTGACGATTCTGAGGCGCGGACCTCTATAACGGGACATAACTCCTTCCTTATTACTGTTGAAAACTTGACAGCCTATCTAGTATATGGCAATTTCGCCAAAATGCTTGACGAAATTAAAAAGGGGCATTGAGATCCTTCCTACTCCCTTCCCAGCATAAAAATAGACATTAAAATCTAAGTCATTTGCAGTAAGGCATAGAACGATAAGTCGTTGTATGCTGATCAACTTAAACATCAAAAGTACCTGCATTTTCGTATCATGCTCGATCGCGCTTCGGTAACTGTAGCTATTTCCCTATGTCCAGAAGAAGCAGTTTGCTACTTAGCAAGGGTTTACACGACTTTAGTTGTTTTTGATCCTCCTGAGTTTATCAAGACTTCTGCGGGTCGTAGAGTATTAATTCATTCCCTTGGATATCCTGATAATCACGAATTTGCTAGAATTTGCAAGCAACTAATGGACGAGTTTGGGTTTGATCCTGATACCTTCCCTGCTCTTGCCTTGCAAGGACTAGCCACGATCGCTGCGATCTGTCCTTATGATCGCAGCGATTTTGACATTAATTATGCTGAGAAATTGAGCGATATTGCGCCAACTAGCCTCACTGATATCCAAATGAGAATAGAAGATCGAGGTCAATCAGCTTGGCTAGTAAAGTTAAACGAAACTTACTTTTTGCAAGAGCCAATTTATGATGTTTTGCCGCCAATGGACACGGAAACAGGGGATATTTGGCTGCCACAGCATAAGTCTCATTTAGAAGATTTTCAAAATGCTTTAAGCCGTGACATTCTTAGCAGCAAAGTTTAAGTAAAATAAATAAGAAAAGGCGTAGAGCGCCCTTTCTTATTTTGTGACAACTAATTTGTTGTAAAAGGACTGCTAAACCAAGAGCCAGAAGCATCATGATGCTCAAAGAGTAAAAGACGGCGGCATAAATTGAGCGCTTCGGGCGTAAGTTCTTGATCGTTGGTTAGATATTCCTGCAATAGTTGCCGATCGCGATCGCTAATTGTTGATAATCGCATGGCGCGATCGTTCTCCAAAACTTGTTGGAGCGTCTCAAGGTCAATCGGTGGATCTTGTCTTTGTAAGCAACCCTGTAAAAGTGATAGTAAGTAGGGCAGATGACCATGACTCGCTAGACATAGCCGATCAAGGGTTTCTAGATGATCGAAGCAATCAGTAACCTGCTCTAACCTTTGTTCGAGTTGAATATTCGGCAACATTCTGGCTAAAACAATCTGACGCAGTAATTTTAAACTTTCAGAATTAATTACACCATCGCGATCGCATAGTTGTAAATTGGGCAAGATAATCGGCGCGTTACCATATTTCTCAAACTGTTGCTGAAATTTATCGCCAGTATGGACGGGCAATGGCAAGGTATAGATCATGTGGCATGGAAATTGGCGCAAATACTTACCACCTTCACCAAAAATTATCTCAGCTTGCTCAAGGGACAACCGATCAAGGTTATCCACCAAAATAACTAGTCCCTTTTTACCAAGTTGTTTAAGGCGATCGACTTCAATCTTTGTTACTTCTTCGATCGCCGCGATCAGCGAATTTTTGAGACGTGGTTCCAGATAGTGATCTAATTGGCGGCGATGCTGTTCGTTATCTTGTAAAGCTTGCAAAACTCTTTGTAAGCGCTGGACATAGCTGGAAATGCCAATCGGTGCAGATATCCGCATCCATTTTTCAATTTCAGCGATCGCATTAGGCAAATAAGCTAAAGATAGCAAATCTCCTTTTTTTTCTATTTGCTGCAAAATCATTGTCAGAACAACCAGCCAAATCTCAGTTAAGCCAACATCATCAATTTGCAGATATTGGTCGGCGGCGCAGTGAATTACGGCAAATCCTTGCTGCTCTAACTCAAGTTTTAAACGGAGTAACTCTGTTGACTTTCCACTGCCGATATGTCCTGAGAGTAACTGATAAGTAGGCTTGTTAGGCGATAAGGCGATCGCCCGTCGCATCCGCTTAACGGCATCTTCACCCCTTGTCGCCGCCAGATTTACATAATAATCTTCTGTTTGCAAACAGATGGTAAAGCTAGGATTGCAAGCATGGAAAGATTCTAGATTTGGCATAATGGACGACCAAAATTCAGCTTTAATTTACAATTTCAAATTGTGTCGGCAACCCATCACAAGATATAAGGCTATACATCCATAAGTAGGATGAATTTAGGTTAAGATTAGGTTAACAAAGTTAATCTTCCTCACTCACACCTATGCGCATCAAGATAGCTTCCCCCGAAAAGTAATGTATTGAGCGTCTTGAGCAATACATCACTTTTGAGGGGCTTAAAACTATCCATAGTCATCCTAATTGGTAATCTTAAGAGGGAAAATTATGTCT
>JAJAZG010000082.1 GCA_026785865.1 Pseudanabaena sp. CAN_BIN31 | reverse complement strand
TTTTATTTTTTTTTTTTTTTAAAAACCCCCGCCCCCCCATCCTCCTTAAAAAAATCCCCGGGCCGCCCCCCCCCCCCCCACTGCTAATTCTTAGGATCTGTAGCACACGCGCAGCGTGCGCCACAGCTTTTTGGATACCTAGTTATACTGCAAATCATAATTGCAAATGGAAGGTGCAGTTGCTAGATCGATGGAATGTTTTCGGATTGCCTCAATGTCTGCGGGTTGCCACATTTTCAGAGTGTGACATTGATGAGCAACTAGCAACCCCCATAACTTGCCTTGGGTTAAGACTGGCGAGACTAAGTTTGATCGCACCTGCAAACCTCGCAAAAAGTCTCGATGACACTCGCTAATCGGCGCTTTTTCAATATCGTCAGTAGAATATATACGTCCTCCCAAATAAAGCGCCGCATATTCGAGATTAAAGCACTCATCTGCCCCCGTCGAGCCAACAATCGAATATTTGCGATCAACGATTGCCTCAAAGGTTACTTGACCTTTCCACTGTGTATAGAAATAATACAAAGCCACGCGATCGACATTAAGAGCATCTCTTAGATCATGCAGTGTGTCACTAACAACTAAATCCTGTTGTAGCTTATTAGTAATCCGACTTAAAACTGAACTTAAATCCCGATTGTTAGAAGTCATGATGGCAACAGAAAGTGATTAGATCTACAGACGACAAATGATATCTTAATCGATCTACCTATCAAAGAGTCTCAAGTTGCCTAAAGAATATCGTACTACAGGAATAAATCTTAAAGGAATGCCCTTAGGCGAAAACGATCGCCTATTGACGATCCTCACCAAAGAACATGGCTTGATCAGGGCTGTGGCGGCGGGCGCACGGAAACATCGCTCGGCAATGGCGGGGCGATCGGGCTTATTTGTGGTGAATGATTTGCAGATCTCGGTGGGGCGCAATATGGATCGCATTAAAAATGCTGAAGTGTTGCAATCTTTTGTCGGTTTGGGAAAAACTCTGGCGAAGCTCACGGCCGCCCAATATTTGTCTGAATTGGCGCTGATGCAAGCTTTATCGGATCAACCCCAAGAAGATTTGTTTTTGGTGCTAGTCGAGCATCTCAACCGTATTCAAGCGGCTGACAACCAAAATGTTTTGGCTTATTTAAATCATGGGACGTATCATTTGCTGGCGATCGCAGGATTTGCGCCTCAAGTGCATAGTTGTTGTATTACCCAAAGCCCTGTGATCGCCCAGCGCGAAAATCAAAAATGGAAAGCAGGATTTAGTATTGTCGGTGGTGGGGTAGTCGACCTTGAATATAACGGTGATTTAAGTGGCGATCGCCCTAACGAGAGCAATAGTGAAGTAATGAATAACGCTATTCATAATCGCATCAGTCATTACCTAACAGCGCCTGAACTTTTAGCAATGCAAGAACTCGCACAGTCTGATTTAGCCGATCATATTTTAGAAACAAATACAACAGATTGGCTTGCAGTTGAGAGATTGTTACGAGCCTATGCACAATATCATTTTGATCGACCCATTCAGTCTTCGGCTTTAATTGACAACTGCTTTTAAACATAAAACCGAAAGAGTTGTGGCGCACGTGGAGCGTGCGCTACAACTCTTTCGGTTTTATGGCGCAAGGCGCTGTAACTTCAAGGCTGGGCATAGATAAATCTAACTAATCTGACACAAAGCCAGCCAGCGAGTGAATATACAACAATAGCGATTAAGATATTGAAATCAAAAATGTTCGCTCCACTATTAGAAGCAGGACTAACAAATAAGGTGGAAAACGGAGCCATAAAAGGAGCGGAAAGATTGTAGATAAATTGAGTAAATTCATTTTGGCGATTCGCTCCCGAAAAACTCAGAAGGAAGCGCAGGAGCAATAGAATTTCTATCGCTCCTACCAAAAAATAGATACCGTTAACAATCCACACGAACGTTCCGACCCGTCTACCAGTCTCTAGTCTTCCTTCCTGCTGTTGCAGCCGAAGAATTTCTTCCTCATCTCTCAGTTCTTGCCGACGTTCAGAATTACGCTGTTCAAAAGGTTCTCTATTCATTGATAGCTCTCGTTATGCTGTACAGCAATTGGCAAAAAACAAACTATTAGACGATGCGGCGACCAATAAATATGTTGTAGACGATTCCAATCAAAGCCAAAACTAATAGTATGTGGATTAATCCGCCGCCAATATTAATTGAAAATCCTAACAACCAAAGGATTATAAGCACGCCGACAGCAGTCCAAATTAGATTAATCATCTATGTTCCTCTTAAAAATTAAGATTGGTAATGGTAACTCTAGTCAAGAATTCAGATCTCACAAACAGCTATCTAGAAAGCTTAGAGGGAATTGAGTTAGGAACTCTCCCTAAACTTTCTAGAAAAGTGAAAACTATTTGTTAATAATCTTCTTAGCTGCATCTTTCACATCTTCACCTGTGTGACGAGCTTCAGCTTCAACTTGTTTTGCCTTGCCTTCAGCTTGGGTTTTGGGATCTCCAGTCACATTTCCCACGGCTTCTTGTACTTTGCCTTCAACATTCTTGGCAGTTGCCTTCGCTTTATCTTGTAAACTCATGATTTCATTCCTCTTTATTGAACTTATTTCAGAACTACTTTGAGCTAACTTAATAACTCTTCGTCTGTACATACCTTGACAGGTTGTTGAGTGATTCTCTGAATGAATTGATGGAATTGATTGATTACAATATAAAACTTAATGTTGTTTGTGATTATTGCTTGTTCTGTCTACTCAAGGTTTGAATGATCCAGATAATCTCTTAAAAGTGCTACGAAACAGCCCAAAAAGCTGTAGCACACGATGCGCGTGTGCTACAGCTTTTTGAGTTTTGGGTTTAATTATGCTTGCCTACTTAACAAGGAAAAAATTTAATGATAATGAATAATTTCTTTATTTTAAAAGAAATAAATCTATGAAAGAATCTTTAGATTTAATCTAGTTTTGTAGAGCTTAAAAGCAATTAGTATGAACGAATCCACAAATACCAGAATTCTTAATTAGAAGTTATATCTCAATCCAACTCTTACTTTACGGGCTTTTTGATTTATGGTTAAACGATCGCTACAAGCAAATGTTTCTGGAATTCATCAGGCTAAACGTGCGTTCGCAGTGAAAGGCTGGACGCAAGAAAATTTGGCAGGAGAAGTCAACCTAAGGACTCGCCAACCAATTTCACGATTTTTCACTGGCAAACCAGTTGATCGCCATGTTTTTATGGAAGTTTGTTCGATTCTAGATTTAGATTGGCGAGAAGTCGCAACCAATCCACCTGCGGAATTTCCTGAATTTAGAGGAGTGAGCGCATCAGAGCTTGATGATTTAGTGCGTCAGGTGCGATCGCAACGTCATGACACAATTCAAAATCAGTGTGGCATCCTGCAATTACTAGATATCAGCCGCCCAGTTAGCATTGATGATATCTATGTAGATGTCAATATTTTAGAAGATCTTACTAGTCATCAATGGCTCGAAATTGCAGAACTGCAAAAATTGGAACCTGACAAATTTGATCGCGTCAACTTCGGCAATATTGACCACTCACAAATGTCGGGTATGCTTGCGGTCGAGACATATTCGAGACTGAGAATGCTGGGTAAACCAGGAGTCGGCAAAACTACTTTCTTAAAACATCTTGCGATTATGTGCGATCAAGGTAAGTTTGCCGCCGATCGCGTACCGATCTTCATTCTTCTCAAAGACTTTGCCGAAGAATCTAGAGATAATGACAAGCTTAGTCTTCTCGACTATCTCCGTCAGTCATTTATCGCTTCAGGAGTTGCCAACCCTTCAACGATTGAAACTTTACTGAAAGCGAATCGAGTTTTGTTGCTGTTGGACGGCATGGATGAGGTGAAGAACGAAGATATGACCTTTGTTCTGAAAGAAGTTCGCAAGTTGACAGAAAAATATCACAACAATCAATTTGTCGTAACTTGTCGCACCGCCGCACAAACAACACAAATGCTCGGCTTTACTGATGTAGAAATTGCTCCTTTCACCCAACAGCAAATCGATACCTTTGCCCACAAGTGGTTTACTGTCTTTGCCAAAGAACAGCCGACATCAAGCCAGCCAAAGTCTACACAGTTTATTGAGCAGTTGGACTTGCCCGAAAATTGGCAATTTCGCCAAATGGTGGTCACGCCACTATTTTTACATCTCGCTTGCTGGG
This sequence comes from Pseudanabaena sp. CAN_BIN31, assembly GCA_026785865.1. Classification (GTDB taxonomy): domain Bacteria; phylum Cyanobacteriota; class Cyanobacteriia; order Pseudanabaenales; family Pseudanabaenaceae; genus Pseudanabaena. The sequence goes on along the minus strand of JAJAZG010000082.1, from coordinate 4,045 downwards.
TGTTTCATGCTCAAGGAAAATTCCCGACTAAACGGACAGAATTTTATAAGCAAGGGTTGGATTTGCTATTGGGCAAATGGGATGAAGTTAGAGGTGTCGAACGCGATGAAATTTATCGAGGATTTTTATTGCCGCAAAAGCTGAGGTTGTATAGTCAGCTTGCATCAGCAACTTTTGAAAATGGCGAATACTTTTTTGAGAAGCGGGTAATCGAGCAGTACATTGGTGACTATTTGCGTGATTTACCAGAGACAAGCTCAGAGCCAGAGGAACTTCAACGTGATAGTGAATCGGTGCTAAAAGCGATCGAATCTCAACATGGGTTATTAATTGAACGGGCGCGAGGAATTTTTTCATTTTCCTATCTCGCCTTTCAGGAATATTTCATGGCGAGAAACATCGTGGCAAGTCACAATCTCCAACCATTAGATGAAGCGTTAGGTGGATTGGTGAGTCATATCACCGACCCCCATTGGCACGAAATCTTTTTGTTAACCGCAGCAATGCTCCGTAGTGCTGACTCATTGATGCAATTGATGAAGCAGCAGATTGATGCCTTAGTCGCTGAAGATCCTTATCTGCAAGAGTTTTTGACATGGGCAAATCAAAAAAGGAAAACCGTAATACCCGAAACAAAAGAAGCAACAGCTCGCGCCTTTTATTTAGCTATGGCGCGAACACCTAACAGGGCTGCCGACTTCGCCCTTGCTTGTACTCTTGACCAAGGGATGATTTTTGATACTGCCTTAGATGACTTGATCGATAAATGTGCGATCGGTCTTCACCCAGATCGTGCTCATATATGTAGTGAGGCCCTTAGCAATGTTTTGGGAATGGTTGTAGATGCGGGCTTCCGTAAATCTTTGCAACAACTTCAAAATCAGTTGCCAAGTTCTCAGGACAGCCAAAAGCGATCTCAGAGATGGTGCCAAGATCATCATCACGCTTGGGTAGAGCAGTTGAGAAAAACAGTTGCTAAATACCGCAATACTAACCATGTATGGGAATTTACTCCTGAACAACAACAAGTGCTGCAACGCTACTATGCCGCTAATCAGCTTCTAGTTGATTGTTTGAATAGTAATTGCGAAGTTACAGAAGCAATTCGCAAAGAAATTGAATCAACATTGCTATTGCCACAACAGGAATTAAAAAATCGGGAGTGGCTATGATGATTACGGCATTCCGCGCCGTAATCACCTGTTCTTACAGCAGATTGAGAATAAACCAAACCCAGATTTATGATAAAAGTCCCGCTTTGCGGAGCTTTTATCATAAATATTGCGGTTCATTTGTTCACAAAGCGTTCCAAATATTTCTCACTTCCTAATTTATCTAGTTGATTTTGCTTGTCCATGACCATATCTGTTAGGGATTGACGATAGGCAATCACTTTTTCTAGGAGATCAGGATTGTGACTCGCTAAAATCTGCACCGCTAGCAGCCCCGCATTATCTGCATTGCCGATCGCCACAGTCGCGACAGGGATTCCCTTTGGCATCTGCACAATCGAATAGAGCGAATCTACGCCATTAAGTTGGCGGGTGGAAACTGGCACACCGATTACAGGCAGGGGCGAAAGCGCCGCCACCATGCCTGGTAAATGAGCCGCGCCACCTGCACCTGCAATAATGACTTTGATGCCGCGAGTATGGGCTGTTTTGGCAAATTCCACCATTCTTTCAGGTGTACGGTGAGCAGAAATAATCGCGACTTCGTGGGGAATCTCGAATTGTTGGCAAATAGCGATCGCGCCTTGCATTGTTGGCAAGTCGGAGTCACTGCCCATGATGATGCTGACTTGTGGTTGATTTTGCATAGTCTAGATTTTTAGATACATTTTGAGAAGTAATAGTCGGCGCTTTGCGCCGACTATTACTTCCAGACTTATAAATTGCGGCGCTGGAAAATCTATCATAGATTACTGCCTACTCGTTTCATTGATTTGCCATTGTTTAGCAGTTTCATTCCAAACCAAACTCATCCGCAGGGTGTCTGAACTAATCTTTTTTCCTTGTTTGTAATTCACTTCAACATCTACGATCGCTGAATCGTTTTTTATCTCGACAATACGCACTCTATTGACTGATACTTGATCAACACTTTTCCACCAATCTGTAAACTCATTAATCCCATTTGCTCCATCACGTTGAAATTTTGGAGTAAGATTTTGCCATGCTGCTGTGAGTTGTTGAGCATTGACCAAGCTGTAATAGTCTCTTACAAAATCTTCTGGAGAAGGTTTAGCTTGCTTGGTTGGGGATGGTGTCGGAGTTGGCGATGGGGTTGCAGTTGGGGAAGGGGTCGGAGTTGGTGTTTTTGTTGGAGTCGCGGTTGGCGTAGGAGTAGGTGACAGATCGCTTCCAGCAAATCTTTGTACTGGATCTTTTGGATTAGGACTAGCAAGGGCGCAATATGCATCATCAGCAAATTGGAGATGGTCTTTGAGCTTAGATTTGCAATCATTTAAATTTGAGAACTTTCCTGTATAGACCTGCTGCCATTGACTATCACCTAAGTTTGGATAGTCGGATATTACAAATATTCCTGCCTCTTTATATCCTAGAGACTTTAGTTTTTCTATCCTGAGATTTGCTTTTTCTGTATCCGCAAAAGCAGAATCTGCTAGAAAATAGAAGGGGTTTTTTGCTACTGGTTTATTAAAGGGCAAGACTTTATTCCATAGTGCAACTATGCCACCATTTTGGGAAATAACTACTGCTAACCCGATCGCTACCCCGATCGTACCACCGACAATCAGCGTTGCTAATAACTGACCCAATATCTTTTTATTACGATCTGGCTGTGATTGATAAACATAAGCAGAGTGATCGGGAATGGCAGGTGGTGTATATCCTCTTGGAGTCACTGCGATCGTCTGCATACTCGACATGGCTGGAGAAATGGGAACTAATTGTTTAGCAGAATTAGCTTGATTTTGTGATTGGTTAGGTTGCAGTGCTTCTAGCATTTCTTTAGCTGAGCTATAGCGATCGCGTGGATCGAATTGCAAAACCTTCGCAAATATTGCTTTTAAGTCTGTACTAATTCCCATTAGGTGAGGCTGCCAATTAACTTCCCCTGTCTGTGGATCAGTGCCTAGTTCTTGCGGATATTTTCCCGTGAGCGCAAAAATCGCCGTCAGCGCCAGACTATACAGATCGCTAGCAAAAAATGGTCTACCCGCCGCTTGTTCTGATGCCATAAAACCAGGTGTGCCGATGACGATTGAATGTGCTTGTTGAGAAGAACTGCGGATCGTGCTGACATTCAAAGTTTCTTTTACAGCCCCAAAATCAATTAGTACAGGTTCTCCTGCTCGTAAAATAATATTGTCAGGCTTGATATCTCGATGGATAATCCCGCGATCATGAACATAGATTAGAGTTTGGAGAATGCTAATCATCAGTTGTCTGACGGCAGCTTCATTCCATATGCGATCGCGCTCTATTGCTTGAGTTAGGGTTAATCCATCGATCCATTCTTGGACTAAATAAAATAATCCATTTTCTGTAAAATTAGCATAAAGTTTGGGAATATATCGACTTTCTTCTCCCAATGTTTCTAAGACAGCCGCCTCGCGATGAAACCGTTGTTGCAGTAATTCATACATTTGAGGATTATCAGCAATAGGTTTAAGCTGCTTAATCACACATCGACGGTTAGACGGAACTTTGGTGTCTTCAGCTAAATAGGTTTCCCCAAAGCCGCCACTACCCAAGACGCTAGTGACGCGATAGCGGTTATCTAAGAGGTTTGACAGCATAAGTTTATCGGAAAAGTGGGTTTAAAACCCCGTCTTTCTAGGACGGCTTTATATTCTAATTTAACACAACAGATAAAATCTACTCTAAAATATCCAATCGGTTCTATAAAGATTACCCTTCCAAAGTGGTTTGGCGATCGCATATTCGTATTCTATAGTGGCTTACTCATAGTTACACTTCTGTTTCTTTTAATCAGATTATTGAGTAGAACATTTTAAATAGAAAGATAAATACTCCTTTCCCAGTGAAAGATTAGATGTTGCGGCGCGGAGCGCCGC
>JAJAZG010000081.1 GCA_026785865.1 Pseudanabaena sp. CAN_BIN31 | reverse complement strand
GGGGGGCGTGTTTTTTTTTAAAAACACACACCCAAAACGGGGGGGGCCCCCCCCGCGGGGCCCCCCACAGCCTTTTGGGTTTCATCGAAATAGATTAGAGATATTTTGCCCAAATATCGATCGCCTCTTGAGATCCATACCATTTACCTGATCGCGGTGAATGGTAAACACCATCAATCTCGATATTCGTAGCGCCATCTAAAAAAGCTGCCTCAATTGGGATAATGCCATCACCCCATGCATCACCCTGACCAATAGTAAGCTCATAGCTACTATAGGCAAGCCACTTTGTTGGCGTAGATTTTTTGCCCTGTACCGATTTTCCTGCGATGCAGATATATTCGATATCGTCATAAAAGGCATGGGGATAGTTGTCGTTCACGAAACCTAAATTCCTGACTGCCCAAGGTTCGATGCTACGTTGTGGTGTGCCAAGACAAATTAACTTGGCAACTTTTGATCGCGCATCCCAAACTTTGTTGTAATAGGGGCGATCGCCTAAATAAATTCTGGCTAGCCAGCCCCCTGCGGAATGGGCAATGATATTTACTTTCGATGCGCCTGATTTTTCTAACTCTAGATTCACGGCTTGGTCGAGTTTTTCTAAAATTGGCGCGATCGAGCGCCCGCCAACGGTTGGAACCCATTCATGCCATTTTAAAGGGACAACTGTTGCTGATAAATTTTGATTTGCTAATTTTTGGGCGATCGGGATGTAGTCGGCGGCTCCTGCGAGATAACCCGCAAGAATAATATTTGGTGTAGTCATATTTATCGTGTTTAAGAAAGTAGAGAGGTCGCTTGCCGAATTTTGCTTTCTTTATTCCAATTGCGATACATCCAGATAACGGTATACCAGTTCATATAAATACGGAAAATCTCCATCGCTATTTCTGATTTATCGCGATCGCATAGCCATGTTAATAGCGGTTTGAGAGTGCGATCGTTTAGCGTACCACCGAGAGTCAAAATCCCCCACAGAGCTAGGTGAAACCAAGTTTTTTGAATCATCAACTTGACCTCCCACGTGGGATGCTTTTGGTAAAAGATAACGCTCATTCTGCCTCGTTGTTCTTCGAGTTCGAGTAATCGCGGCATCTTATCTATAGAAAATTTAGCATGATAATGGAAAGCGATCGCTCCTGCACAGGTTAAGCGTTTTAAGCCTAATTTCTTTACTCGCATTCCCAATTCAAAATCTTCCCACCCATATTCAAAGAAACCCGTATCAAATTTCCCTGCTTCGAGTAACCATTTACGAGCGATCGCTAAGTTACAAGTATCGAAAATAGCGGCAGTAAAATAGGGGACAGGTGAGACAGGTTCAGAGTCAGGAGATTTAAGGTTATTTGTGTCGATGATCCGCCCGTAGCTATAGAATTTATCGCCTTGGGCTAGGGTTTCGGTGTGAGCTTGGAGATATTCGGGATTAACGGTGATGTCGCTATCAACAAAGGCAATGTACTTACCTAAAGCGGAATCAATGCCATAATTACGAGCGGTTGCGGCGGCAGCATGGTCTTGGGTTAATAGCCGTAGATGGGGATATTGGGTACTATTTTCCTTCAAAAATTCCACCGTGCCATCGGAGGAACCATCATCAATCACAAGAATTTCGTAGGGCTGGTTTATGGTCTGTTTTTCCAGTGCAGCTAGACATTTTTGTAAGATTGGCAGACGGTTATAAGTGGGGACAACCACTGACCACAACATTTCCGACACAGTATTTCTTGCTCCTTCAGGCGATCGCCCCAAGATTATAGCTCTACAAGAAGTATATTTATTTTTCGTCAGGACGCTGACTCAGGCAACTGCCGTCGCGTGCAGCATTCCGAAAAGTTTGCACAGCGTCAACGGTATTAATGTGACCGCAATATGGACAGTAAACTTGTTCGCCAATTTGTGGCTCGATGTCAGCACGGCTCCACCATTTACGACAGCGATCGCAATGGAAATGATAGAGAAATTCGAGAGAAACTTTCATAGACTTTGCTGAGATTCTCGATAGGCGGCATATACGCCTTGCACGTTGTACCAGTTTAAGAAAATTTTCGCGATTTCTAGTGCTAGTTGGGGCTTGCCTTGATCGATCAACCATTTTAAAAGTGGACGGAGCGATCGCTCATTAAGTAAACCACCTAACGACAATACGCCCCACAAAAATACATGAAGCCATGTCATTTGGATCATCATTCTCACATTCCATGTCGGATGCTTTTGATAAAACACCACACCCATGCGTCCGCGCTGCGCTTCAATATCCACAAGACGCGGTAATTGCTCAATCGTAAAAGCGGGATGCCAGTGATAGCCAACCGCATCGGGACATTTAATTAATTTTAAATCGAGATTTTTGAGGCGTACACCTAACTCTAGATCTTCCCAGCCATATTGACGGAAGCTAGTGTCAAATTTTCCTGCTTCGAGCAACCAATGCTTGGCGATCGCCACATTTCCCGTTGCAAAAAAAGCCGTGGAAATATCTTGGATTTTTACCTGAGCAGAAGTGGGATCTTCAAAATTATTAGTATTAATTACCAACCCATAGGTAAAAGCGCGATCGCTACCCTGTAGAGCCTTGGCATGGGATGACAAAAATACTGGCGTAACGACAAGATCGCTATCAATAAATACAATTGTTTCGCCGATCGCGACATCGATCCCTGTATTTCTGGCGATCGCCGCCCCTTCATGATCTTGCTGATATAGCTGCACATGGGGAAATTCGGCTGCATGGCTTTGCAAAAATTCTACCGTGCCATCGGTGGAGCCATCATCAACGATCACCACCTCATAGGGTTGTGTAAAGTCTTGCGCTTCCATGGCTTGCAAACATTTTTGCAAGATGGGTAAGCGATTATAAGTCGGAATAATAATTGACCACATGTTAACCAGTATAAAAGAATAAAAGGACGCAAAGCGCCCTTTTTTTTCTAATCGCGTGATCTAATTGCGTGATTGTTGCCAAGATTGCCAAAGGGTAATCCCGCCAACATAGCCATAGCTCAAGGCATACAGCACCATAAATGGCAAGGTGATATACAGCCCTTTGGTGAGCGCTAACACGGAGGCGATCGCGCTGTAAACACACAAGCCAATCTCGATCGCGGCGGTAGCATCAAGAGGAATCTTGTAAGCCTTATTTTCCCAGCGATCGCTTTTGTTCTTAATGTCAAACTTGGGAGTACGGCGAAAATTTGCCCCTGTATTGGACAAGCCAGCATATACGGCGCGACTATTACTCCAAGAAATGCCTGTGCCAAGAACTGCTAATAAGAAGATGCGTCCGAGGCGGCGATACCAAGACTTAGGATACAAATCGCGCTGGGCGTTAACGTATAGAAATGGGGGGCCAAAGGTGGCTGGTATCATAAAGATCGCCCAGATCCCTTCAAAGGAAACTCGCAAAGCAGTCGCGCTATCAGGCGTAATCAACATCAGTGGAATTGAAAGCAAGATCAAGAGCAACATTAAAGGATGCGCCGAATATCCTGTTAAATGCATCGTGGCTTGAATTTTCACCGCTAAACTAAGGTCAGCTTGCCAAATTTGAAAAATCAACTTCTTCGCGCATTGAATACTGCCCTTTGCCCAGCGAAATTGCTGTAATTTGTAGGCAAGCATCGCCACAGGCAACTCCGCAGGCGCGACAATATCATTGTCATAAACTACTTTCCAGCCTTTGAGTTGAGCGCGATAGCTCAAATCCATATCTTCAGCAAGAGTATCAGCGTGCCAACCGCCAGCATCAATAATCGCCTCACGATTCCAAATACCCGCAGTACCGTTAAAATTCAGAAAATAGCCATTGTTGCATCTGGCTTGTTGCTCGATCGCAAAATGTCCGTCAATTCCCGTCGATTGCAACTTAGTAAGTAACGAATATTCAGAGTTAATATGCCCCCAACGTGTCTGGACAACCGCAACTTTAGCATCGGGCGACTCGACATAATGACGGATTGTATCTTTAAGCCAGTTTGATGAAGGAATAAAATCAGCATCAAAAATGGCGATATAATCTGCCTTTACCAATGGCATCGCATCATGCAAAGCCCCAGCCTTGAATCCAGTCCGATTGACACGATGGACGTACTCGATCCAAAAGCCTCGATTTTGGTATTCTTGGACAGTATCGCGAAGAATGTCCTGAGTATCATCTATGGAGTCATCAAGCACTTGGATTTGCATCCGATCGCGAGGATAGTCGAGCTGACAAACCGCATCTATCAATCGGCGCGACACATAGCGCTCATTAAAAATTGGTAACTGGACAGTGACGATCGGTAAATCCTCTAAGGCGATCGCCTGATGCTCAGATGGCTCGACTGCCAAAGCATAATTGCCAAAGCTATTAGCAAGCGGTTTGTCGAGGCGAAATTGCTCGAAGTTATCAAAATTATTGATAGCGATCGCGCCTGAACTTGGAGATGGCGTTGCGGCGACTTGCGCCGTTTGATATTCCCTTGCAGGATTAAGCTGCGGAAAAACAAGGTCTTTCCGTACAGAAGGCTTAGGCTTATGGACAGCAGTGAGCCAATAAGCATTTAGCCCATAAAGTAATAGCCACATTGCTGCCACAGCATTGAGGGCGGCTAGGATCGATATTAGTATCAGAATGACTCTTGACTCCTTCTTACCACACGAAGCACTAATCTTAAAAATTGACTTATAAAATTCATTGATCAGATAAGCAAAATTAGCGCACTAAGAAATACTACGATGCTTATCCTCTATTTGTAGAATAATTTATGATTTGGCGCTAAGTATTTATATTCATACTTATATTTAGATTTGTATTTAGATTTGTATTTCTTTTTGCATCTGGTCTAGTGCGATCGCCGCCGCCTCCTGTTGAGCCGCCTTAATGCTTTTACCTTGCCCTTGCCCCCAACAGCGATCGTCAAACCATACTTCTACGAAAAATATGTTGTTTTTTACAGAAGTAGCGACATTGCGATACTCTGGCAGACGTTTCCAGCGCCTTTGGGTTAGCTCTAGTAAGGCGAGTTTGTAATTACCAAGGGCAGGAATCTCTAACAAAGCTTCGGCAAAATTTTGCATATGCGGATCGAGCCATCTGCGAATAAATTTCACATCGCCAGTAATTGTATATATCGCCGCCATTAAAGCTTCTAGCGAATTTGCTAACACTGTCTGCTCTTGACCTTGAACGTTTTGAGAATCATTACGCATAGCCTCAGACAAAACTATATATTTTTTCAATTCATAGGTACGCGCAATTTTAGCGAGGGTTTTGTCACTGACTAGATGCGCCCTTAGGGCCGAAAGTACGCCAACTTTCTTATCACCATACTTTTCTCGTAAGAATAAGCTGACAGCAAGTTTTAGGACGCTATCACCGATGAACTCTAGCTGATCATTGTTATAAGTAGTCGAAAAACTAGGATGTACCAAAGCCTGATCGACCAATAGCCAATCAAAGCCAGATGGAATATCCCGCTCTAGCTTTGTTTGTTCTAGTCCCATCTTTTCTAACAAACGGACTAATTCTCTCTGACGACGTGGATCGATGGTGGATGGCATGAGACTTTGCAGATACAATTACAGCAACTTTGTAAATATGATCGTAGTCCATCGCAACCATGACTAAAAGGTTTTTCTCTACACTTTGCCTAGCCTTGCTAGCAACAGTGACAACGATTTGGATTGTGGCTTGTCAGCCTAGTACCCCATCTACCGACTCTAACACCGCGCCAACTTCAACAGGTTCAGGTGGTGGCGGTGTTAAAGAGAGTTTGCGTTTAGGTGCATTGCTCCCGATAACGGGTGACTTATCTTCGATTGGCGCACCGATGATTAAGTCCATTGATTTTCTGGTCGAAACTGTAAATAAATGCGGTGGGGTATTAGGCAAGCCGATCGCTTATTTTAAAGAAGACGATCGCACCGATCCACCCGCAGGCGCAGAAGCGATGACCAAATTGGTAAAGGTCGATAATGTTGGCGCAGTGATTGGCTCATTTGCCAGCAGCGTTTCGACGGCGGCTCTAGCGATCGCCGTTCCTAACAAAGTCGTGATGATTTCTCCTGGTAGCACTAGCCCTGTTTTTACCGAACGTGCTAAAAAAGGCGAATTTAGAGGCTACTGGAATCGCACTGCACCGCCTGATACTTATCAAGCCCTTGCTCTTGCCAACTTAGCTTATAAAAAAGGCGCTCGCAAAGTTGCTACCCTCGTAATTAACAACGATTACGGCGTAGGTTTTGAAAAAGCCTTTGTCGTCGCCTTTGAAAAGCTCGGTGGCACAATTGTTAACAAAAACAAGCCAACTCGCTACGATCCTAAAGCCACCACTTTTGAAGCAGAAGCTAAAGGTGCATTTGGTAGCAAGCCCGATGCGGTTGCCGCAATTCTCTATCCTGACTCTGGCGGCGCAGTAATCAAGGCAGCTTTTGAGCAGGGCTTAACTAAAGATGTCAAAATTTTGCTAACTGACGGTGTTAAAACCGAAGATTTCCCTAAGTTGATTGGCAATACCCCTGAAGGTAAATTGATCTTAGCGGGGGCGATCGGCACTGTGCCTGGAGCCGATGGTAAGTCTCTTGCCGAATTCACGAAAAGCTACAAAGAAAAGACTGGTCAAGATTTGGGCGCTTTTGTTCCTCATTCCTATGACGCGGCGGCTCTGATCGCGATCGCTGCCGAATCTGCCAAAGATGGCACTGGCGAAGGTATCAAGAGCAAAATGCGTGAAGTTGCTAATGCCCCTGGTCAAGAAGTCAGCGATGTTTGCGAAGCGATTAAGCTGGTCAAAGCTGGCACAGACATTGACTATCAAGGCGCAAGTGGCAATGTCGATCTCGATGAATATGGTGATGTCAAAGGTAGCTACGACGTTTGGGAAGTCCAACCTGACGGCAAAATTACCGTAATTGATCGCGTATCTCCTTAATTACAGTAAATCCTGACCAAACCCAAATTTTTTGTAAAAGCCCCGCTTCGCGGGGCTTTTACAAAAAAATTATGGTTCGTTTGTTCGCAATTTGCTATAAAGGGAGGACAGCACTTTGAGCCGCCCTTCCTTTGGTATAATCGCGGCAAGTATTTTTGAGCAAAACTACGATCGCAACTAGAAACTTATATGACGAATAGTCCCAGCGATCGCCAGAAACGTATTTCTAAACCAAGCTCTAAATCGAGTTCTAAACCAAAGCGTCTTTCTAAATACAAGCGCTTTTTTAAATGGCTAGAAAGGCGATTTGCAACGCCAGAGTTTATCGGAGGGATGTATACCGCTTTGACGCTGTTCTTCTTTATGGCGGCGACAAATACGCTTTCGGGTTGGTTGTATGTGATTAGCGGGGTGAGTTTTGCGCTATTGATTGTGGGGGCGGTGATGCCTAAGCGATTATTAGCAGAGATGGTAGTGGTGCGATCGCGGATTGATCCTGTAAGCGTAGGTGAGGATCTGTGGATTGATTTAACGATTCAGAATACAGGTGGAACTGAGAAGCGATTGTTAGAGGTTTGTGATATTTTGCCAGAGAGCCTCTCAGATATTTTGCAGCAAGAAGTGG
>JAJAZG010000080.1 GCA_026785865.1 Pseudanabaena sp. CAN_BIN31 | reverse complement strand
TGCCGCCAGCGATCGCAATTACTCCATAAATGAGCAAGGTAATGGTAATTGGGGAAAAGATCGTGATTATGATTATAGTAAATCGAGACAGAAATTCTTGAAGGTGTCACTTTGCGACACCTTCAAGAATTTCTTAGGATAGTCAAAAATCTCTAATTGCTTTAAAACATTTTCATGAAGTTTCCCAATTGGCTATCGCAACAAGCAATTCAAAAAAAAGAGACGATCGCCATAATTTATCGGTCTAATCTTAATCAAGCATCAAAATATTGGACTTACGCGCAACTAGAAAGTGAAGTCGATCGGCGGGTAGAGCATTTACAAATACTGGGAATCAAATCAGGCGATCGCGTTGGTTTGCTACTGAGCAATCATCCTAGTTATATTATGCTCGTTCACGCACTGACAAAGTGTGAAGCGATCGCGGTTTTTCTGAATATTCGGCTCACTGCCGCAGAAATAGAATGGCAGATAGAAAATAGTCAAACTAAATATTTATTTTGCGATGAGTTTACCAAGCTGACAGCTAACAAGATTAAGAATCAGATTGATAGTTTAATAATTGCTGATATATCTAAAGTTTCTACAACCCTCACCCCTAGCCCCTCTCCCGCAGGAGAGGAGAACATTAATCTAGAAGATATCCAAGGTATCTTCTACACATCTGGCACAACAGGGAAGCCGAAGGGAGTTCCCTTAACTTATAGCAATCACTTTCATAGCGCGATCGCTTCAGCTTTACATTTAGGCGTTAGACCAGATGATAATTGGTTGCTATGTATGCCGTTGTTTCATGTGGGAGGATTGGCGATCGCATGGCGGAGTGTGATTAATGGAACGACACTGACATTGTTGTCGAAGTTTGATGAGGAAGAAGTTTTAAAGGCGATCGCTACGGAAAAAGTGACATTAATTTCCCTTGTGCCAACGATGCTAACTAGGTTGTTAGAACATTCTCATTGGCAGAATCTCCAGAAGTTACGCGCAATTCTATTGGGCGGCGCACCTGCGAGTTCAGAACTGATTACGCAATGTATGCAATTAAATTTGCCGATTATGCCTACCTATGGCATGACAGAAACTGCTTCGCAAATCACGACTCTATTATCCCATGAAGTGAATATCAAAAAAAGCTCTTCAGGTTTGCCATTATTTGGGAATCGGTTGCGAATTGTTGATTTAGATAATTCTAGCCAAGAGATGCCAATAGGAGCGATCGGGCAAATTGTTGTGCAAGGTGCTTGTGTGATGGGAGGTTATCTCCATCAGTTTGAGCAAAATCCAATTAAAGATGGATGGCTGCATACAAGCGATCTGGGATATCTTGATCGCGATGGATATCTCTATGTTGTCAGTCGTCGTGCTGATTTGATTATTAGTGGTGGCGAAAATATTTATCCGAGCGAAATCGAAGGCGTTTTATTGTCACATCCTGCGATCGCTGAGGCTTGTGTAATTGGTATAGGCGATCGCGAATGGGGAGAGGTTGTGGCGGCGGTGATTGTGGCGAATACAGAGCTATCTTTGACAGAAATTAGAAGCTTTTGCGAGCAGAAATCTCTAGCCCGATACAAGTTACCTAAAGCAATCTACATTTGGGAATCTTTGCCCAAAACAGCTTCAGGTAAGTTATTGCGCCAAGAAATTCGCGATCGCTTAGAGAGTTGATAGCAAAATTATTTTTATCTTGATAGCTGTCTTGCGGCAGGAGCTATTGAATATCTCGCTAAGCCTGTTAAGCTAAAAGCATTAGGTGATTAAATCCTTAAATATTTTAGATCGCCTTTATCAACAGTTAAAACAATGATAATTACTAGCTCCTCAATCCATAGACAATTAATGTTGGCGATCGCAAAACAGCAATTGATCGTTTCACCAGAAACATCGGTCATGGCGGCGATCGCGATGATGGGTGAAATGGGGGCAAGTTGCGTAATAATTTCAGGCTCAGAAGGGCGCGAGTTGATGGGGCTTTTCACAGAACGGGATCTTATTCGTATTTGTAATCAATCTGTTCCCTTGGCTCAATTAACGATGCAGGCTGTGATAAGTCATCCTGTTATAACCATCCAAGAGACGGTTTTGAATAATATCAATGATGTCTTGATGTTGTTTCAAACGCATCAAGTTCGGCATTTACCTGTACTAAATGGCGATCGCGTTATGGGCGTATTAACCAAGGATGTTTTGACAGAAATATTGGCACAGACAGCTTTAAATTTTGATTTAAATTCTAGCGATCGCGAACAGGCTGAATTATCTCTCCAAAAAAGTGAGCAGCGTTATCGCGCTCTGATGGATGGAGCTAGTGACGCAATTTTGCTGGCAGACACTAAGGGCAACTTGATTGAGATCAACAAAAAAGGCGAAGAACTCTTGGGCTATAGTCGCGATGAACTGAAGCGTTTAAATATTTCACAAATTCATCCTCCCGAAGTGCTTGAAGCTGCGCGAAATCATTTTCAAAGCATCGTGCAGCAAGATTTAGAAGTAAGACTAGAAACTTTAGTAATCAGCAAAAATGGTAGGCAAACTCCTGTAGAAATTATAGGTAACCTCATTAATTTAGGTAACCGTTCAAGGGGATAGAGGGAGAAGAGAAGGAAGAGGAAGATCAAATCTAGCCGAACGAGAAACAAGAGTGAGAAAATCCCAGACATCACGACCTTGAGCTTTGAGAGAAACGAC
>JAJAZG010000079.1 GCA_026785865.1 Pseudanabaena sp. CAN_BIN31 | reverse complement strand
GTATGTTGGGACATAAAACCCAAAAAACAGATGCGGCGCGGAGCGCCGCATCTGTTTTTTGGGTTTTGGTTTGGGTTTTAATATAAGTGGCGACAGCTATACTAATCTGCATGTCGGGTTAGTATTGATTCCATTGTGCTTTCTAAGTTTTGCCCTGCAATAATGCCACCAGACCAAGAATAAGTATTACTATCTCGACGGAAAAGGGACTGAAAACCTGTTCGCATTTTTTTGTCACCCATTACCCAATATCGTTGAATAATTGAATCTGGTCCAATTATTCCTTCCCCTTCAACTTTGCCCAGAGAGCTATCATCAACGACAAATGTAAAACTGCGCTCGTCTGAATCAATTCGACCCTTATAAGCCATTGTTAACTCTTCGCGATCGCTATCAGGAAAGGTCAGTTTTGTGACCATCGTGAACCAATAGTTATCCTTTGACCAACCGACTAACGTTTTACCTTTAACTCTAGTTGGCATCGAGTCTCGCTCGATCCAATTACCTTCGATAGTCCATTTCCCAGGTTGCACTAAAAAGGTATGTGACACAGTTTTTGTCGCTCTGTTTTGTTGTTCTGTATATCAGTACTGATTATATAGCGTTATTCGCGATCGCCATAAAATCTAAAAGTTAAACGCTGCACTTAAGTTAATTCACTAATCCCGATCGCAGAGCCAGAACTGCGGCTTGTACGCGATCGTCAACGGATAACTTGTTCATGATGCCGCGCACATGAGTTTTAATCGTGTTGGGACTGAGGTAAAGTACTTTAGCAATTTCAGGATTGCTCTTGCCTTCAACAATTAATTTCAGCACTTCTAATTCTCGTTGTGATAGGTGCGAAGTATTTTCAGGTTGAGTCGGCGGCTTGAGATGATCCATTACTTTACGGGCAATTTGCGGATCGAGATAAGTAGCCCCATCCTTAGCGGCGGCAAAAGCTGCTAAAAGACTGTCAGTACTTGTGCCTTTGACACAGTAGGCATCAGCGCCACTTGATAGAGCTGCAATGATTTCTGTTTCATCTGTATGGGAGCTAAGCATCACAACATGAATATTTGGTGATGCAGCTTTGATTTTTTTGGTTGCCGAAATTCCATCCAACCTTGGCAAACCAATATCCATCACGATAATGTCAGGCTGTAATTCCTGCGCCATTTTTACACCGATGTAGCCATCTTCTGCGATACCAATTACAGTAATATTTGGCTGTTGCGAGAGTGATTGCTCTAATCCAAGTTGGATCAGTGGATCGTCTTCAACAATCAGGACTTTCAAAGGTTTTGCTGTTGCTACAGTCATGATTCTAAATTTTTCTAAATTCAGTTTGTTAGCCTTGATTATATATTAGGTAATGGCGGCGCGAAGCGCTCTTCTTCTGTACTCAGAATTTTAAACGGCTCTAGAAATATGTCCAACCAATTCATCGCGACAGCGCGATCGCCAAAACCAGCCCATAATCCAAATTTGCCTGATGCAATTCTCTGCGATCTTGATGGAACGATCGCTTTAATCGGCGATCGCAATCCCTATGATGCGGCTAGCTGCGAGAAGGATCTCGTCAATGAGCCAGTGCGATCAATTTTGGAAACATCAGGAAAGGCGATCGTCTTTGTGTCTGGGCGAGAGGATAAATTCAAGCCGCAAACTTTAGCATGGTTGCAAAAACACGATATCTCTTTTGATGGTTTACACATGCGAAAGTCTGGTGATGTGCGAAAAGACAGCATCGTCAAAAAAGAAATTTACGATGAATTTATTCTCAATAAATATAATGTTGCGTTTGTGTTGGACGATCGAGATCAAGTTGTGAAGGTCTGGCGAGATCTCGGCTTAACCTGTCTACAAGTTGACTATGGCGATTTTTAGAATATTTCGTAAAAAAAGAAGGGGCGCGTTGCGCCCCTTCTTTTTTTATGAAATATTCACGCTTGGTATTTTTTGAAAACTAGAGTGACGTTATGACCGCCGAAGCCAAAGGAGTTGGAGGTCGCCACATTAATCGTCATCGGACGTGACTTGTTCGGCACATAATCGAGATCGCATTCAGGATCGGGATTTTCGAGGTTCATCGTCGGCGGCGCAATGTCATTTTGGACTGCCAAAACTGTTGCCACCGCCTCAATGCCACCCGACCCACCCAGTAAATGACCCGTCATGGACTTAGTAGAACTAACTGCAACCTGATAAGCGCGATCGCCCAATACTTTCTTAATTGCCTTAGTCTCAGTACTATCATTCGCCGAAGTACTTGTACCGTGAGCGTTGATATAGTCCACCATCTCAGGCGTAACATCGCCATCTTTGAGGGCAAGAGTCATCGCTCGGACTGCACCTTCGCCATTGGGAGACGGTGAGGTCATGTGGTAGGCATCGCAGGTGCATCCGTAACCGACGATTTCCGCATAGATTTTTGCTCCACGCGCTAGAGCATGATCGAGATTTTCAAGGATTAAAATTCCTGCACCTTCACCCATCACAAAGCCATCGCGGTCTTTGTCAAAGGGGCGTGAAGCATGCGCAGGATCGTCATTACGGCGAGACATGGCACGAGCTGAGGCAAATCCAGCAAAGCCTAAGGGTGTAATTGCGGCTTCAGTGCCGCCACAGATCATCGCTTGAGCAAAGCCACTTTGCACCAAACGAAATGCATCGCCGATCGCATTGGAGCCAGCCGCGCAAGCAGTCACCGTGCAGGAGTTGGGGCCTTGTGCGCCCGTATGAATGGCAGTCAAGCCTGCTGCCATATTGCCGATCATCATCGGAATCATGAATGGACTACAACGGCTTGGACCTTTGGTGCGAATAATTTCGTGCTGGTCTTCCAGCACTTGCAATCCGCCAATGCCAGTACCTAGCAACACGCCAATCTGAGGTGCATTAAGTGGCGTTATTTCGAGCTTAGAGTCACGTAAGGCTTGGATGCTGGCACTCACACCAAATTGAGCAAAGCGATCCATCCGTCGCGCTTCTTTGGCTGGGACATAGGCAAGTGGATCAAAATCTTTTACTTCACCACCAACGCGACATTCATGATCGGTTGTATCAAAGCGAGTAATTGCGGTAATCCCGTTTTTGCCATCGACTAGACCTTGCCAATATTCTTCGACCGTGTTACCGATCGGTGTGATTGCACCTAGTCCAGTGACAACGACGCGAGAGAGGGGCTGAGGGTTTTGCATTTCGTTTGGAATCAATATGTCAAAAATTTTAAGAACAGAAAAGCTTCATTGCATAGCAGCAAATCGCTGAGCAACAAAGCTTTAATCTAAAACAATTGCTTAAGCAGCTTTCTTGCTGTCAATGTAATCAACGGCATTCTGCACAGTGGCAATCTTTTCTGCGTCTTCGTCGGGGATTTCAACGCCAAATTTTTCTTCTAGCGCCATAACTAGTTCAACGGTATCGAGAGAGTCAGCGCCAAGGTCGTTCGCAAAGCTAGCCTCAGACTTAACTTCGGCTTTATCAACGCCTAATTGTGATGCAACAATGTCTTGAACTTCTTCAAAGGTAGTCATTTACTTATTCTCTGCTTACAACCGAAAAACTTTTTAGCGTTTTTAATTTTATCGGATAAAGGTAGCTGTATATACACGATCGCGAAGATCTATCAAAAAAATCAATTTTCTAGCTAAAAAGTGGGGCGCTTTGCGCTCTAATTTTTAGCTTTAGTTAAGCTGTAATTTTTAATTTGGCGTATTAAAAATATTCCTGCGACAGAATTACCGATCGCATCAAGGGTAGGGCTATAACAGGCGATCGCCGCTCGATCAGTCATAATCGACAACAAAGCGCCACTGACGCTGGACTTAGACGGTAGACCAATATCTTGGGCAAATGCGGCGGAAGCGCCATACATGCCGCATTGCGTCATAATTTCTAAAACTATGGAAATATTTGGCGATCGCTTGGTATCGACTAATAAAGTCCCAATTTTTGCGAGATCTTCAACATTGCCGCGCAAACAACAAATTTCTTCGTAAACGGCAAGGGCTTGGCTAGGATTAGCAATTATTCCTAAAGACTTAAGTTGATCAGCGATCGCTAAGTTACGACGATTAGTAACCGATCGCACTGAATCTAACATTTCAAGATCAAGTGTCAAATTAGCAAGCGATCGCTGATTTAGCCAATTCTGTAAACTTTCACAAGGTGATAATAGTGAGGAAATTGCGATCGCACCACTATTAATCATCGGATTTTTAGGCTTACTTTCAGGGGTGGCATTAAATGGCTCCGATGTTGGTAAGCGATCAACAAGCTGAAAAACGCGATCGCTGCCCTGTGTTTCTAGTAAATAAAACAATAAAAATGGCTTAATCACGCTCATCAACGGAAAGGTTAGCGAAATATTACCTGCGGTTAGGCGATCGCGATTTGATTGTTGAATAGCGATCGCGATCGCCTGTGGATCGGCATTAGCAAGCAAAGGAATATAGCTAGGCAGTTTCCCTTTGCTTGCTTCTTTTCGCGATAATTTTAGCCATTCTTGAAGATTATTTTTAAGCATAAAACATAATGATTGCAGAAGATACAACGCAAAGCGCTGCCATAGAACCCAGATAATTTTTTGAAAGTGCCGCTTCGCGGCACTTTCAAAAAATTATTTGTATTACTCAAACCCTCAATAGGCTGTATATAAGATTGCAACCCTTTGGGTTGCAATCTTATATCTCCTCTGATTCGTCACTTGGCTTAGCAATTTCAAACTTTGTGCGTGGCAAAGCCGCCACGATCGCATCAAGAACCTTAGCAACAGGAATTACTTCCATTCCATAAGTTTCCAAGACTTGCATATTCGGAATAATTGCACGTTTAAATCCTAGTTTAGCCGCTTCCTTCAATCGTAAATCTAACTGCGAAATCGGGCGCACCTGTCCACCCAAGCCAACTTCCCCAATCAGAACCGTGCGCGGATCAACTGTGCGATCGCGAAAACTTGCAGCAACTGCGATCGCTATCCCCAAATCCACCGCAGGTTCCGCCACATTCAATCCACCCGCCGAAGCAACGTAAGCATCAAGTTTTGATAAGGGAATGCCGATCCGTTTTTCCAAAACTGCCAAGATTTGCAGAAACCGATTAGTTTCAATTCCTGTAGTCGTGCGGCGTGGCGAAGAATAACTAGTGGGACTAACTAAAGCTTGCAACTCCACCACAATCGGGCGCGTTCCTTCACAAGCAACAATCGTGGCTGTTCCTGGTACGGATTCATCACGATTACCTAAAAATAATTCGGAAGGATTGGAAACCTCACGCAAGCCGCGATCAATCATTTCAAATACACCGATTTCCTGAGTTGCACCAAAGCGATTTTTGACCGATCGCAATAATCGATGCGTTGCAAAGCGATCGCCTTCAAAATAGAGAACTGTATCCACCATATGTTCTAATACTTTGGGCCCCGCGATCGAGCCTTCCTTGGTCACATGACCGACGATAAATAGCGCAATATTCTCACGTTTAGCGACGCGCATCAACGCCGCCGTACATTCCCGCACTTGCGAAACAGAACCAGGAGCAGCATTTAAGTTTGAGAAATAGAGCGCTTGAATACTATCAATTACAGCAACGCGCGGACGTAATGATTGTAGTTCTCTAAGAATAGTTTCTAAATCTGTTTCTGCTAATAAATAAAGATCGTCAGAATCTTCATCTAAGATTCCCAATCGCTGCGATCGCAATTTCACCTGTTGCGCTGACTCCTCCGCACAGACATACAATGTCGGATAGCGAGTCATCAATTTTTGCGCCATTCCCAATAACAGCGTACTTTTGCCAATTCCTGGTTCACCACCAATCAGCACTAACGAACCTGCAACAATGCCACCACCTAATACGCGATCAAGTTCTTCATAACCAGAAGGCGATCGCGCTTCTTGATTGTCAGTAATTTGCGAGAGGGTTAAGGATTCTCGCGCTTGGGACTTGCCTGAAGATTTGGTTGCAGTGAGATGAGAGAATGTGGCGATCGCATTGGTACTTGTGGAAACTACAGGGATTAGTTCTTCTTGCAAAGTTCCCCAACTAGAGCAAGCGGGACATTTTCCATACATTTGCGGAAAGTCTTCACCGCAGTTATTACAAACATATCTACTTTTTGCTTTTGCCATTTGTTTATAATCTTCATTAGATACAAAATCAGTCTTGGAAGACTTATGAAAAGAATTGGTCAATAATCCTCATAAGTACTGCAAAATCTGGGAACTTAGCTTTATGTTCTAAATACATTTCCGCATAGTCTAAAGTCCCAACAGTACGTTGAATCTGCCTACTTTTTTTTTGGTATGCCGAGCCTTCCAATGAATACGCATTGTGAAGATCAAGCGCTGGATTAACTCTTAGCTGCATATCATCTACACTAGGATCAAATCCATGTATTGTTGCAATGCGAGAAGCTGAAAGTCTTGGATGTATACGAGAAAAGTGTGTATGCTCTGCAAGAAACCATGCTTCAATCTCCATTACCCCTAACACGAAATCAACCGAGACAGGTTTTGTCTTTAATCGATAGCGGAGTCCAGTTCTTAAATTAGGCAAATCTGCTAGTAAAAAATCGGGGTAGACATCTCGAACACCAATAATTGCACTAAAACCTGAATTTGTAAGGGCTTCGTAATTATCTTGAATGTCGGAACGAACTCGGTTATCGGTACTTGAATTAGTTATGCGGATATAGAACTTTTTGTCATCCCCACTACCGCTATCAGCAACAACTTTATACATACGAGCACTTCGAGCACCCCCAGAAGCACTAACCAATACGATTTGGAGATTTTTTTCATTTACAATCTCTCGTAGTAGTCTGTCAATGAAACATAACTCCGTTTCACCTTCCACGAAAATAGCCATTTTTTTCATGAATGGGTTCCAGCTATTTGCTCTACATCACTTGGATTCTCCGCAAAAAATACTTCGTTTTCGTTAATGAAGTCCATAGCAAGAAAATCAAAGTTATTCAGCCCTGTAAATTTAAAGTTGTCAAATGTGGCTTTTGAGTTCGTGTAGTTATGTACCATGATATTCCCGCCTTCTCGACTTAATAGAGCCCATTCCTCTAGAGGTACATTATTCATGACAAATCGATCATTAGTGCTCATGACCATCTGAATTTTTGAATCCAGCGCACATTGGCGGATGATGTGGATTAAACGGCAAGAGCGGTCAAAGTCTAGTCCCTCCCCGATGTCGTCAATAATTATAAAGCTAGGATGATCTCCATGAATTGCATACTGGAGATGGATGATCACTGATAGTGCACGAAACATCCCCTGCGACATTTCCATTTGCTCTGTCGCTCCCGATAATGATCGTTCCTTAACAATTAAAGCGATAGGCGTAACTGGAATGATTGAATTCGACTGGATTTGTATGTTTTGAGGGGTGGTTGCATTAATATCTTCGATGTCATAGCCAATATCGTTCATCGCCTTAATAACTGACTTTTTGAAGATGTCTGGATATTCCTTCGTACCCTTACGAAACAGTCCGATTACCTCATTGGGATTTGTCGGGTCAGGTTGTGGTCCACCATCGACAAGAAAACTGATCGTATTTCTGCCCATGGTGTCTCCAAAAGAGTAATAGCGTACGCCTGAACCCCAATCACTTAAAGGGATGAGAAAAGTGTGTTGTATTGTATCTCTTCTGGCAACAACTGCTGCATCAGTTTCAGGTGTCTGGAACTCTAGACTTCGTTTCTCTTTTTCATGCCAGATTGATCCTTTACCACCTTCACCACGTTCTAACAGAACATTTTTACCATCCGCAAAAGACTCAAAAACAACCTTATGATCTGAGATTTTGAGAATGTAATTAAAGGTATGATCATTGTGTTCAAATGTTACATCGAAGTTGCCGTAGGTTAGCTCACTTGGTTTTTGCCTACCTGAAAGAAGCATTCCAAGACCACTAAGCACGTTTAGAGTGCGTGTCTTTCCAGTAGCATTCTTGCCAACTACTAAGTTGATAGGCTCTAGAGTAAAGTTGGATATTGACCACTCCTTTGGCTTACCTAAAGACTCTGAATAAGAAACTGATTTTAATCTCATCTAATGGTTACCGCAAATTCGAGCTTTTATTTTGAGTAGTATACGAGAGAGCCGTTACGGCTAGCAAGTCTGATCGCCAATCTTTTATGGTGTGTTAATGAAATGGGTAGTCCTAAAAAGGAAAGGACGAAATATATTTTATATTTAGCTGTAAACCCTAACCATTATAGGTCTTACAATAACAAGTTAAAAACTTGTCCTTTCCTTTTTAGGACTACCCATATTTTTTGTAAGGAGAATTGCTGCAATTAAAAAAATACTTGACAAGATGTACCATCTTTGTTGTAAGATACAATTCTTGAAAAAAGGGCGAGTGGCGGAATTGGTAGACGCATCAGACTCAAAATCTGACGGCAGCAATGTCATGAGAGTTCGATTCTCTCTTTGCCCATAAAATAGAATCTAATAGCCGCAAGCATTTGAGCTTAAAAAACTCCCCTTTTTATACATCTGTATGATAGGCGACAAATAAGCTGCATCAAGTAAGGGACATACGGCTTAATAAAGTACCAATCTGCTGATGTTAAACGGCTGTGCCGTCGTCAAATAATTGGTACTTTATTTTCGCGATCGTCCCTAAGCCGAGTCATAAAACACTCGGTTTATTTAATGGTGATTTGAAATACATTCTTGAAATCTAGCCATGATCTGTCGCAGTTTGGCTGACATTAATATTTATGATTCATCAAAACTCGATCGCTTAGCGACGCAGATGGCTAAGGGCAGATATTTACAAGTGTCAGAATCTAAGCCAAAATCTCAAGAAAATTCTATTAAAATTCAGTTACTCGAAGATGGTTATGCAGGGTTACTCGATCGCCAAGATTTCGAGAAACTAGAAATAAGCGATCGCCAAAGTTATATTGCTAATTTCCCACCTGCTTTAAGTGCTGCGGAAATAAGCGATCGCATACCCACAGTAATTGCTTTTATGCAACAAGCAATGGCAACTCCAAACGAATATTTGTGGGGAGGTACAGTTGCGCCAAATTATGATTGTTCGGGATTGATGCAAGCAGCTTTTGCTTCGGTTGGCGTTTGGATTCCTCGCGATGCTTATCAACAAGAAGCCTTTGGCGAACCAATAACTTTAGAAGAAGTCCAAATTGGTGATTTAATCTTTTTTGGCAATCCGACTAAAGCGACTCATGTTGGTATTTATATTGGTAATGGCGAATATATCCATAGCTCTGGTCAAGAACATGGACATAATGGAATTGCTGTTAGTGGAATTGTGAATGCGATCGCTGAACTAGATAAGGTTTCGCAATGGTATACCAGCCAACTACGCGGTGCAGTCAGAATTACAAAATGCTATTCATAATATAATGACCAACTTATCAATTCTTTATTCTTTTAGGCGCTGTCCTTATGCCATTCGAGCAAGAATGGCGCTTAATTATGCAGGAATTAGCTACGAATTGAGAGAAGTTTCTTTAAAAAATAAGCCTAGAGAAATGCTGGATATTTCTGCAAAGGGAACAACGCCTGTGATGCAGATATTTGATTCTGGGGCTTTTAATCAAGATTTTATTGTTTTAGAAGAAAGTCTCGATATTATGAATTGGGCAATTCAACAAAACGATCCGCTTAATTGGGAAGATTTATCAGAGCAATCTATGGCGATCGCTAAACATCTGATCAATACAAACGATCGCGAATTTAAGCAAGCTCTTGATCGCTACAAATATCCCAATCGATTTCCTGAAAAACCGCAAGAATTTTATCGTCAACAAGCAGAAGAGTTTCTACAGGTTTTAGAACTTCAGCTTCAGTCAAATAATTTTTTAATTTGCGATCGGCAAACC
>JAJAZG010000078.1 GCA_026785865.1 Pseudanabaena sp. CAN_BIN31 | reverse complement strand
GACAGAGGCGATCGCCACTTATCAAGGCACAATTGATGAGTTTATTGGCGATGCAATTTTGGTGCTATTTGGTGCGCCGATCCATAGTGAAGATGATGCAGCAAGGGCGGTTGCGTCGGCGATCGCGATGCAATTAGCGATGCGATCGGTAAATGAGCAGCTTACTCAAATGGAATTACCTGAAATCTCAATGGGAATTGGGATTAATACAGGTGAAGTAGTTGCAGGTAATATTGGTTCCCAATCTCGCGCTAAATATGGTGTGGTCGGTAATCATGTCAATCTCACGGCGCGAATCGAATCCTATACTGTGGGCGGACAGATCTTGATTTCTGAAAACACTTATAACGAAGTTCAGGAAATCGTCAAAACTAATGGCTCCATGCAAGTAGAACCCAAAGGCGTGTCACAGCCAATTTCTATCTACGATATTTGTGGGATTGAAGGCATATACAATCTTGAACTTCCTTCTGTTAGTGATTCTCTGCGAGTATTATCTACGCCAATTCCGATTACCTATCGCATTTTAGAAGAGAAACATTTGGGTGCAGAAATATTTGAGGGTGAGTTACGACGACTATCTCCCTATGGTGCGGAGATTTTCTCAGAACAAGAAGTTCCTGTATTAGCTAATCTTAAACTTTATCTCAAGGTTTATGATCAAAATCAACAGTTAGAGATTGAAGATGAAATCTATGCCAAGGTCTTAAAGAGTCAACAACCACATCAAGCGATGCTTTTAGATCAAGTAATGTCTGAGAACTTGATATTAGAAAACAGGCTAACAATCGCGGCGATTCCCAAACAGCGATCGCGACATATCAAGCAAACTTATGTACATTTCACGACTGTACCAAGCAATCTCAAAGCATGGATTAAGTCAGTGACGCTTTGAGTGTCTGATGCTAAATGGCAATGGTTAGTTAATTTGTTACGGAGTATCTTCAGTGTCGGAACCATCGTCTAGGTCTGGATCGTCTGGAAAACTTTCGCCGATCCAATGTTCTATGATCCGTCTGGTTTCAACTCTCAATCCGCGTATTTCTGCTTGTTGACGCTGATATTTGCGTTCGGCTCTTTGCGATCTGTCCTCATTTCTGATGATGGCGTTGGCAAGTTGCTCGAATTTGGTGTTTAGGGAGTTGTTAGTTGCTTCAATTGCTCTCGCATTAGAGTTAGCGATCGCTCTCGTTCCTGATAACGCTCGATTGGTTGCTGCTAGTCCGAGCATTGTTTGCTCCATCAGGCTTTGTAGTTGCTCGAAGGTCATAGTCATGAGGTGTCCTCGTCTGGTCACGGCAATTCTAGCGAAATATAACTTAGTTATATTTCGCTAGTTTATCTTGGAATAAGCCCTCAATGGGATTTGAACCCATGACCTTTCCCTTACCAAGGGAATGCTCTACCACTGAGCCATGAGGGCATTTTTTAGCGCTTTGTAATTATTACATAGTGTTGTGCATTTTTAGCAAGCTTAGGAAATATTTTTGGGATTTGCGATTAATAATAATAAGCTTAAGCCGATCGCTTGGAGTGCGATCGCTATTCCCAAAAGTTAGTATTGAGGATTGTCTCGATGTCTGAACCTAAGTTCCATGCATTAGGAAATTTAAAACCTTTAGATTGATACTCCTTACGAGTATGCTTCAAAGCAAGTCGCCAAGCATCACTAAAATGACTATCCCAATGACTTTTTAGGCTGGGATAGTTATTCAGTAAAACCTCAATCTGTAATCTTTGTTCTGCGATCGTATTTTGCCAACCATTAAAGCAGTCAGGGCTATTCACATACATTCGTTTAAGTAAATGCGCTAACAAAGTTGCAAGACGGCTTTCGAGTTCCTTTCTTTGCGATCGCCCCAAGTCTTCAATCTCCTCTATCAAGTTGTCAAAATCTATATTGCAAAAATCTCTAGCTTTTAACTTTGCGACAATCTCTTGTGTCCAAAGCAGATAATCAGATTCATACAAGGATTTTTTTACAATTGCCTGAGTCATTAACTTGTAACTCCTTTGATACAGCCAACAGTAAGTATTATAGTTTATTTCATTTTTGCAGCGATCGCGGTTTGATTTTGTGAAGTGCGATCGCTGGTTGCCAACTATTTTACCAAGCAACGTAGGGGTTTAGCATTTGCGTCACAATGTCAGACTCCTCACGACAATCTCGATTTGCAAATGCTAAACCCTCTTTGCATTAATGAATAAATTGTCCCTGCGTTGTAAGGTTTGGGCTTAGCATTCCCAAAATGAGGGAACTTAAAAATTCATAGATTTTGGTGGGAATGCTAAGCCCCTACAGTATCTTGTTATTTTTATCATCAGAAATCGTATTAAGCGATCGCGGTTTGATTTTGTGAGGTGCGATCGCTGGTTGCCAACTGTTTTACCAAGCAACGTAGGGGTTTAGCATTTGCGTCACAATGTCAGACTCCTCACGACAATCTCGATTTGCAAATGCTAAACCCTCTTTGCATTAACGAATAAATTGTCCCTACGTTGTAAGGTTTGGGCTTAGCATTCCCAAAATGAGGGGACTTAAAAATTCATAAATTGTGGTGGGAATGCTAAGCCCCTACAGTATATTCTGGTTCATCTTTTCCGTAACACTGATTGAGATTTTGCAAGGCAAAGTAGTCCCAGTCGTCTCTGCCTTCTAAATTTTATTCTATCTATTTATTTAAAGGAAGAGGAACAATCAATACTTTTGTTCCTTCGGGAATAGATAAGGAATCGGGTAATTGGATTTTGCCGTCTTGAATGATCGCTAAAAGTGATGACTGCATGGAAATATTCCTGATTTTCTGTATTTTAGCACTGGCATATCGCTAGTCAAGGTTTCTTTTGCCTACTTACTTACAAGCGACTTGTATACAAAAAAAGCCCTGACAAAAATTTGTCAGGGCTTGAAGGGAGTGTAAATTATGGAGAACTACGAAGCTTACTGGGTCTTGCGTTGATTGCTATCCAGCACTTTCTGGACTTCTGGACCTGGTTGATATGTATAACCCCAATTTGCATTCTGACTGTCGTCAATGATGCGTGGTGTGACGATAATAACAACCTCATTACGAATATTAGTTGAGCTAGAACTACGGAACAGAGCACCAATAATCGGAAGATCTCCTAGTATTGGAACTTTTGAAGTAGTTTCTCTGTCAGTGTCTTGGATTACTCCAGATAAAATGAAAGTCTGACCGTCACGCAATCGAATCTTGCCAGAGTTAAGAGTTCTTTCTGCCAAAAATACTGTAGTACTGGTATCAGGATTTTGGATACTGCCTGAAATTGCAGATATAGTAGGAGAAATAGATAAATTGACAAAGCCATTGTCGTCAATTCGGTCTATTTGTACACGCAGAGTCAGACCAGCTTTCTTTGTAATCTGCTTATTAGATGCTGGGGTTGTTACAATACCTTGAGCATTTGTAACAGCTTCGGTTCTTTCAGAGCCACCAGGAATTTCTTGGGTAAGTGCTACAGTAGCCGACTCTCCTTCTTGCACGGTTAAGTTTGGATCTGTCAACACCTTAGCACTTCCGTTACTAATAAGTGCTGTGAGGCTTGTGATGATACGTGTTGGCAATGTTATCGGTTGACCACTATCCAGTGAGATGCCTATTGATTGGCTTCCAGTTACCGAAATGCTGGGATTTCCACCTATTAAACCAAGGCTGCCGTTAATAGTTTGGCTATTATTGAGATTAACTTCAATAACACGAACATTGATGTTCACTTGACGCTTACGCAAGTCTAATCTTGCTAATTGAGCTTCAGCATACTCTACTTGTTTCGGTGAGCCAACCAAAGTTACAGAGTTTCCTCTTTCTTCTGCGATTACCTGCACACCTTTTAGCAGAGGAGTAATACCAGAATCCTCAGTAATTGCCACAGTTTCTAAAGCTGGCACTAATTCCGTGGGGACATTGACAAGAGTGGCTGTGGCTGTGCCGATAGTTGCAGTTTGCACACCAGGAATAGCGCGTTGACGGTTGACCACCCGAGTAGCACCTAAACCAATTAGATAAGCTGATGCTTCTCCAGCCGAGATTTGGTTGAGGCGATAGCTCTTTGTAATTAGATTTTTGAGTGTGACAGGTAGCTTGGTTGATACGAAGATCGTATTACCAATGCGATTGGCATCCAGTTCAGTAATTCTCAATACATTATTGAAAACATCCTGAGCCGTTTCATTTTCAATATCGAGACTAACTGGTTGATCTGTCCCTTTTCCTGCGACAGTAGTGAGTTGATCGGCATCGACAACGCTTAAGCCAGCAACGCGACCGATTAGCCTCAAAACACTGATCGCAGGAGCTTTGATTAAAGTGATTCTCGGTACACGTTCAGCAGTCCCAAGATCGATAATATCAGGACGTAACTTAGCTGTGGTGGTGGCAATGTCACCAACAGGAGGAGTTTTGATTTGGCGGAAAGGAGGCACAACCCCAGGCACACGACCCTGTAATTGTGGAGTTACAGGATTAGCAACAGGAGGTGGAACTGAATTTGGAGCATTGCTTTGAGCAACGCGGATTTTACCATCAGCATTGGTAATCGTCACTTTCGGCTCAAATAAAGGCTTGCCAACAGAAGCCGCATTTGTATTTTGAGCGATGAGAACTTTATCAGTATTAGGTGAGTTCTGACTGTTTAAAATTCCAGCTTCAGGCGCATCAGCCGCAGAGAGCGTATTAGCCTGTCTTGCCGAAGGCTGCATCTCTAAACTAAATACCAAACTGTCACCAGTATCTTGACGCTTGATCAGATCCTTGAGCACCGCAGGATCAACAGCCGTGACCCGAATTTGTACCTTATTAGCAGCATACTGAGTCGCCTCGATCGCCGTAATCCCTGGTGCAGGATTAGCCTTGGCATAGCTAGCATTGCCATTGCCTAATTGCAACTGTGCGCCATTGAGCAAAGCCACCCACGCCTTACCTTGCTTGGTATAGGTGACTTGAGGGCGATCGCTACTCGCAAAATTTAAAGTGAGATTGAGGCGATCGCCTGCCACACTTGTATTGATGTCGGTAATCCGACTCGCTACGCTTACTACATCAGTTTGATTTGCAGAAACAGGACTTTGCCTTGCATTTTGCGCTTGGGTTGACGCGATCGCCAAAGCTTGCGGACAGATTGCCGCAATTAGAAACCAACAAGCCAGAGACTTACCATTCAAATTTTGATTCAACTTACTATCCATAATTACACTCCTCAAACTCCATCAATACGCTTTAATCTTTGTGTTAAATCTGTGAAAACTTGAACATGCCCTAACTAAAAGCACGATACAACCAACGTAGAATTGACGAGATTATGGTGCGAGAGTATACCATATTTTGTCAATTTCAAATCAAAAAAACTAATTAAGTAACAATGGGCTTAAGCCCATTGCCTGTCCAGATAAAATAATTAACTAACAAGGGGCTTAAGCCCCTTGCCTATCGCGACAGGTAGACTTTTTATTTTGGTGGTGGTACAGCAGGCGGTGCGGCGGCAGCAGCTTTAAGCTCGGCAGCAGTTTTCGGCACAAACGCTTGCAAAGTAAAATCTGCACCAATTAATGGCGGTAAAATATCCAGAATTTCTTTCTCCTTGCCAGCAGCGATCGGGATCGAGAACTTGAAACTGGTAATCGGTAAAGTCTTCTTAGTTAGCTTTAAATCTTTTACTATCAATAGGGGCTTGAGACGCTCGATTTTTTGAATTGTACTTAATACATCCTCAAACTTGCCATCAAGTCCAATTGTGAAAGAATAAGTGTCATACTGTGTCCCTTTAACAGGTTCCGCAGGTTGGAAAGTCCGCATCGAGCCTTCTAACTCATAGGAAAAAGTGGGAGGCAAAGCGAACACAATGGTTTTCGGTATCTGCCCCTGAATGTCGCGGATGAGCGTATCAATGTTGTCCACGCTTGGCAAGAGCGATAAAACAAACTGATTTTGCTGATTCGCTTCTTCAATTCTCTCCGCAATATTACTATTACTAGCCACTTGACTTTCTAGGGTAGTGATAGCAGTATTTTTGGTATTAATGTTTGTTTGTCCAGCTTGAACTTGCTCCCAGATTGGCATGACAACAATAGTAGCCGCATAACCCGCCAGACCAATACCACCAACGCCAATCAAGATCCCTAAAATCTTTGATGTAAAGGTGAAACCAAATAGGGACAAACCACCTGCACCACCTTCAATGCTTGAAGCATCTCTAACGTTTGTCATCTTATTTGATCACTCCCTGTTGCTTTAATAGATTAACTCTGGTAACTAACCCATCTGCTCCTATTTTCTGGAGTGCAGGCAAGATCTCAGCAGGACTCTTTTTGGTAGTAGCTGTAAGGATCTGAAAGTTAACTAAGTTAAAGTTTTTATCAGTCGTCCCTTGTTGCAAAGTTGATGAGACTAGTTTTGTCTCTGTGTCTTCTAGTAGAGGCGATGCTTTGAGCAACAATAGAAAATCATTTAGCTCATTATAATTAGTTGCTTTTCCACCGAGCGTTATTGTCGATGACGCAGATCCTTGCGCCGTCGCCGCAACCGATGCTTGGATGATTGAATCGACCTGAACCGTAATTGGCGTACGTTTTCTGATGTCATCAGCGATCGCGCTAACAGGTAAATTACCCACAAACAAATTTACCAGTTCGGCAGTTCTCGCTTGGATCGCTTGTAATTGAGTCTCTTGACCTTTTAAAGCCGCGATTCTGCTATTCAGCGCCGCCTCCTTTGCCGTCAAAGCCGAGAGTTCTTGTTGAACTCCTTCATTGGCCGCATTTAAAAAGAGAAATGCACCGCCAACTAGGGCAAGAGATACTAAGGCAACTACGCTACCGTAGACTAAAAATTGTGAATCAGCGATCGGCTGACGTTCCACCGCCTGAGCTTGAGCTTCAACGCGATCGCTTAAAAAATTAATATCAAGTGTATACATAACAGTTATTTTTAAACCTCCCTCAATCCTAGACCTATAGCAACAGACAGCGCCATGCGCTCCTGTATGGGAATGTCAATGTCTGTAGTTACACCAACAGCCGTAAGCGGATCGACAGCGATCGCCGCAATCCCAAGACGTTGACTAAAAAACTCATTTAGCTGTCCAATACAAGCACCAGGACCTGCAATCAGTAACTGCACAACATCTGAGCCAGGCGACTGACTAGTATAAAAGTCAATTGAGCGCCGTAATTCATCAGAGAGATCGCCAAATACTCGCATGATTGCGGCATCACCTGGGGCATTACCACCGCCTGCTAAGCTCGCAGTATCCATAGATTGCACAGGCACAACCGTCGAACTCAACATCTCCATATCGGTTGTCCGTCGTGGGGGCAGGTTGATCGCGCGTAACTGAGCATTTTGGATTTGAGCAGTGCCGATCGGGAAGGTGCGTGAGAATTGCGGAACTCCATCAACAGCTACCGTAATTTCCGTAGCTTCGTACTCAATATCGACGATCGCTACTGCTTCAGCTAATGTACTAAATCTTGCTAACTCATTACGCATAGCGCGAATGAGGGCAAAACTGCTAACTTCCACAACATCAACTTGGAGTTGCGCTATTTCTAGAGCTTGCATATAACTATCTGTCACTTCTTTCGGTGTTGCCACCATCAAGATTTCGACGCGTTCGATGCCATCGTCATCAAGAGCTATACCCAACTTTTGATAATCCACATCAGCATCTTCGCGAGGGAAAGGTAAGTACAGACTTGCCTCTTGATTAAGCACCATTTCGCGTAATTCTATATCGGGAATCTCCGCAGGTAAACGAATTAAGCGACTCACTGTTTCGCGACCAGGTAGGGCTGTCGCCACTCTCTTGAGCTTTATTTTTTTGTCTGCTAGCAAACTGCGAATAATTTCTCCCAGCGCTACGGCATCGAGAATGCGACCTTCTTCAACTGTTCCTTCAGGAAGCTCGACGCTACCATACGTCACTAGCTTGTAAGAAGACGGCCCTTTACGGCGCAATTGAACTAGGTTAACTTTCTCGGAAGTGATTTCAATTCCGATGCCTTTTTTAGACTTTCCGCCAAATTTTAAGCCGAACATAAGCGTGTCTTTATGGGGTTTGGAGCTTTTGTAGCACTGGGCATAAACAATGGAGCGATTGTATACTATAAGTGACCATTGTCAATAGGACAAGAAAGATAATTATGACCAATGTCGTAAATGTCTGACTTTGCCCTTAATTAACCCTGTTTCTTATAGACCATTTTGGACGTTTTAGCAAATAAAAAAGTAAAAAATAAAAAAAGAGAGTCAGTGCTTAGCACTGGCTCTCTTTTTGATGAATTAGAGTTTATTTGTTGCCGCGTAGCTGCATTTGCTTATTTTGAATCAAACTTCTAAGACGAGGATTTTGGGTTTGTTCAAGCGTAATTTGATTAAAATCTTTGGCAGTAAATCCATAACGACAAATTG
>JAJAZG010000077.1 GCA_026785865.1 Pseudanabaena sp. CAN_BIN31 | reverse complement strand
TGTTGTAAATGCGAAGGGTCATGGATTTGGGTATATATAGACATGCAAAAAGGCGCGAAGCAATTATACAGTAAAGAGCGAGAGAGTGCGTCCAATGATAATGCAGCCCAGCAATTCTCATTATGGAAATTTTGCCTTGATTTGGCTTTAGCTATTGAGAATATTCTCAATAGCTAGGCTTGAAAAGCCTAATCTTTCGTCCAGAATTTGAAAGCTCAGGGATGCTAAAAGTCATAATGAGAATTGCTGAATGCAGCCTTTATACTAAGTAAACGTGATATCAAAATCAACTAGGAGTTAATACCATGCAACTACTGACGCACAAATTTGATGTCGAGCAATATCAACAAATGGGTAAAGCAGGTATTTTCAATCCTGAAGCCCATATTGAGTTAATAGAAGGAGAAATTGTCACAATGACCCCAATCGGATTAAAGCATACCGTCACGATTAACCGTACCGCTCGTTTTTTGTATAACAATATTCAGTCAAATGGGATTATTAGCATTCAGAACTCTATCCGTCTGCCTAATTATTCGGAACCACAGCCAGATATTGCAATTCTGCGTCCTCGCGATGACTTTTATGCTGGCAAATTTCCGCAAGCAGAAGATGTTTTATTGTTAATTGAAGTGGCTGATTCTAGTTTGCAATACGATCGCATTACTAAGCTGGCTCTGTATGCTGAATATGGGGTTTTGGAATATTGGATTGCAAACTTAGAGCGAGACATCATCGAAATATATCGACAACCTCAAAATAAGTCATATCTCAAGCAGTCCTTAATTGATACATCTGGAATTCCCTTTGCGCCGATCGCATTTCCTGAAATGACTATGACTTTGAAGGATATTTATGGATAAGTTAATGCCTATCGATTGGAAACACATAAAAGAATGCGATCGTCAAACAGAGGCTAATCTTTCGGGATAGAATTACTCAAACATTTACGGATCTGATATTCCTGAGCTTCAATGATTGCGTAGGTATCTGTTCCCATACTGACTTTAAAGGCTTCTTCTGTTTTAGCCAATAAATCGGGCGCGATCGCTTTCCATTGTTCACGGGTCTGCCAATGAACAACTACAATAATTTCATCAGAAACGGCGGGATTAATCCAAACTTCTTTTCCTAAAAAACCCGATTGACGAGCTAGAACTTTTGTCCAAATTTCCTGATCGAGTTCAACAAATTTTTCTCTCGTTTCGGGTTTAACTCTTATCTTGAGCCATTCAATTACCATAGTTAAAACCTATTTGACATGAATTAATTATTTTAAATATAGACGCGATCGGCAATTTTTAAAATCCACCAAAATAAAGATCAAGATCAAGATAAGTAAGTGGGCATAATTAAGTAGTAAGGGTGACAAAAACAACCCCGATCGCTACTTGAGCCAAGCAATTTATTAAGACATCTCACTTAAGACAGAGATTTGTTAGTAGAATCTAAAGTAGCCCTCGTAACGTCTCAATTACGTCCGAGCTACCATAATCCTTATAAATACCCCTTCTCAGTCCATGATAAATAGCAACGCATTGCCAGTAAAACAAGGTTTGTACGATCCACAATTTGAACACGATGCTTGTGGAGTCGGGTTTATAGTCCATAAATCAGGAAAAAAATCCCATGCGATTGTGTCGCAGGGTTTACAAATTTTGGAGAATTTGGAGCATCGCGGCGCGTGCGGTTGTGAGACAAATACAGGTGATGGTGCAGGGATTTTGATGCAGATCCCCCATAAATTTTTGGTAAAAGTGGCGGCGATCGCGAATATTGCTTTGCCCGAAGTGGGTCAGTACGGCGTGGGCATGGTTTATGGTTCACCTAATCCTGATGCGCGTAAAAATGGTAGAGGAGCTTTTGAAAAGCTGGTAGAAGCAGAGGGCTTAAAAGTACTAGGTTGGCGTGATGTGCCAACGGACAATTCCTCATTGGGGGCGACGGCGCAAGCTAGTGAACCTTTCATACAGCAAGTATTTATTGCGCGATCGCCTAATCTTGTTGATGATCTCGCTTTTGATCGCAAATTATATGTACTTCGCAAGCTAGCTCATACCGCAATTCGTACATCTAAGATCGATCCCTACTGGTATCCCTCAAGTCTTTCCTGTCGCACGATTGTCTATAAAGGGATGTTGATGACCGCTCAGGTGGGGATGTATTTCCCAGAACTGCGTGACCCTGACATGGAGAGCGCTCTGGCTCTAGTTCACTCCCGTTTTAGTACGAACACTTTCCCAAGTTGGGAGCGATCGCACCCTTACCGCTACATTGCCCACAATGGCGAAATTAATACTTTGCGCGGCAATATCAACTGGATGCTGGCGCGTCAGTCAATGCTTGAGTCAGAACTATTTGGCGATGACATGGTAAAAATCAAGCCAGTGATTAACATTGATGGTAGTGACTCCACGATTTTTGATAACGCCTTGGAATTGTTGGTACTCGCAGGGCGATCGCTGCCTCACGCGATGATGATGATGATTCCTGAGCCTTGGACAGCCCATGAGTCGATGAGTGACCAGAAGAAAGCTTTTTATGAATATCATTCCTGTTTGATGGAACCTTGGGATGGTCCCGCCTCGATCGCCTTTACTGATGGCACGATGATTGGCGCTGTGTTGGATCGCAATGGTTTACGTCCTTCGCGCTATTACGTCACTAAGGATGATTTAGTGATTTTCGCTTCGGAAGCAGGTGTATTAGACATTGAACCCGAACGTATCGAATCAAAAGGACGTTTGCAACCAGGTCGGATGTTCCTTGTGAATATGGAAGAAGGTCGCATTGTTGCTGATGAAGAAATCAAGCATCAAATTGCAACGGAGCATCCATATCGTGAATGGATTAATCAGCACATGGTAGATATTGCCAATCTGAAGGATGTAGAAGTTGTCGCAGAGCCAGAAGCTCCTGCGCTCATTCAGCGTCAAATGGCGTTTGGTTATTCCTTTGAAGATTTGCGGATGTTATTAACCCCAATGGCGCGAGATGGTGTCGAAGCGATCGGCGCGATGGGAACGGATACACCTTTAGCGATTCTTTCCAATCGTCCAAAACTTCTCTACGATTATTTCCAACAGCTATTCGCACAGGTGACAAATCCACCAATTGATTCTATTCGAGAAGAGATTATCACTTCGGCAGAAACGACAATTGGCGCAGAACGGAATTTGCTTAAACCTGAACCTGAAAGCTGTCATTTAATCGAGTTAAAAACTCCAATTCTCAGTAATACTGAATTTGCTAAGTTGAAGCACATTAATGAAGGTGATTTTAAATCGGTGACGATTTCCACTTTATTCGCTCCTAAGTCTGGAGTTGCGGGATTAGAAGCAGCGATTACCGAAATTTGTAATCAGGCTGATAATGCGATCGCAAATGGCGTGAGTATTGTGATTCTTAGCGATCGCGGTGTGAATACCGAAAATGCGCCGATCCCTGCATTACTAGCCGTATCAGGATTGCATCACCATCTCATCCGCACAGGCACAAGAACCAGAGTCGGACTCGTTCTCGAATCGGGCGAACCTAGAGAAGTACATCACTTCGCTCTGTTGATTGGATATGGTTGCGGCGCAATCAATCCCTATCTTGCTTTTGAAACGATCAAGGACATGATCGATCAACGACTCTTGCTTGGTGTGGAATATGCCACAGCTTGCAAGAATTTCATCAAGTCAGCCACCAAGGGCGTAACTAAAGTCGCTTCCAAAATTGGCATTTCCACAATTCAAAGCTATCGTGGCGCTCAGATTTTTGAAGCGGTGGGACTCAATCAAGCGGTGATCAACAAGTACTTCACTTGGACAGCAACCCGCATTGAGGGCGCAGATTTGGAGGTAATCGCTAAAGAAGCGATCGCGCGTCACAGCCACGCCTTCCACGATCGCAAAGATCACCTGACCCTTGATGTCGGTGGTGAGTACCAATGGCGCAAAGATGGAGAGGCGCACTTGTTTAGTCCTGAAGCTATTCATGCGTTGCAAAAAGCTACTCGCGATGGTAATTACGACCAGTTCAAGAAATATTCTGCACTTGTCAATGAACAGAATCAGCAGCATTTCACCCTACGCGGCTTGCTTGATTTCAAAGCTCGCGAATCGATTTCTATCGACGAAGTAGAACCGATCGAATCGATTTTCCGCCGCTTCAAAACTGGCGCGATGAGCTATGGTTCGATTTCTCAAGAAGCCCATGAAGCTCTAGCGATCGCCATGAATCGCATCGGTGGTAAGTCCAACACAGGGGAAGGAGGCGAAGATCCCGATCGCTACACATGGACAAATGAGCAAGGCGATTCCAAAAATAGCGCCATTAAACAGGTAGCTTCAGGTCGTTTCGGTGTCACCAGCCTCTATCTCTCCCAAGCCAAAGAACTCCAAATCAAAATGGCTCAAGGTGCAAAACCAGGAGAAGGCGGACAGTTACCTGGTAAGAAAGTCTATCCTTGGATCGCCAAAGTACGCCACTCGACCACAGGTGTGGGCTTGATTTCGCCTCCACCACACCATGACATCTACTCGATCGAAGACCTCGCCGAGTTAATTCATGATCTCAAAAACGCCAACCGTGCCGCCAGAATCAGCGTCAAACTCGTATCAGAAGTGGGTGTAGGCACGATCGCCGCAGGGGTTTCCAAAGCCCACGCTGATGTCGTTCTCATCTCTGGCTATGACGGCGGTACGGGCGCATCACCCCAAACCTCGATCAAGCACGCTGGCTTACCTTGGGAACTCGGACTAGCCGAAACCCACCAAACCCTCGTTCTCAATAATCTCCGCAGCCGCATCGTTGTCGAAACCGATGGACAAATGAAAACAGGTCGTGATGTCGTCATCGCCGCCTTACTCGGTGCTGAAGAGTTCGGCTTTGCCACTGCGCCACTTGTGACCCTTGGCTGCATCATGATGCGCGTCTGCCATCTCAACACCTGCCCCGTCGGTGTCGCCACCCAAGATCCGCAACTACGCGACAAGTTCACAGGCGATCCCGCCCACACTGTTAACTTCATGACCTTCATCGCGATGGAAGTTCGCGAACTAATGGCGCAACTCGGTTTCCGCACCCTCAATGAAATGGTCGGTCGTACTGAAGTCTTAGAAGCAAAACAAGCTGTCGAGCATTGGAAAGCCAAGGGCTTAGACTTCTCGAAGATTCTTTATCAGCCCGAAGTCGGTGCAGATGTCGGTCGCTATTGCCAAATTACTCAAGATCACGGTTTGGACAAGTCCCTTGATATGACCGTATTGTTAGATTTGTGTCAAGCGGCGATCGTTGATGGTGAACCCGTCCATGCGACAGTTCCCATTAGGAACATCAATCGCGCTGTCGGAACCATTCTTGGCAACGAAATCACCAAGCGCCATTGGGAAGGATTGCCCGATGACACTGTGCATTTACATTTCCAAGGTACTGCGGGGCAAAGCTTTGGCGCATTCGTGCCAGCAGGTGTCACTCTCGAACTAGAAGGCGATACCAATGACTATCTTGGCAAAGGGCTAAGCGGCGGTAAGATCATTCTCTATCCATCCAAAGCTTCCACCTTCATCGCTGAAGAGAACGTGATCGCAGGTAACGTCGCTCTCTATGGCGCAACCAGTGGCGAAGTCTACATTCGCGGCATCGCTGGCGAACGCTTCGGAGTCCGTAACTCTGGTGTGAATACAGTTGTCGAAGGCATCGGCGATCATGGTTGCGAATACATGACTGGCGGTAAAGTCGTTGTCCTCGGTTTAACAGGACGGAACTTTGCGGCGGGGATGAGTGGCGGTATTGCCTACATTCTCGATGAGTCAGGTGATTTTGCGACCCGTTGTAATCCCTCAATGGTGGGCTTAGAAAAGCTGGAAGATCCCGAAGAAATCAAGGATCTGCGTCAGTTGATTCAGCAACACGTTGACTATACGGAGAGCGCAAAGGGTGAGAAAGTTCTCGCTGATTGGAATGCGATCGTTCCTAAATTCGTGAAGGTAATGCCGAAGGATTACAAGCGGGTATTACAGGCGATCGCAAAGGCGATCGCGGATGGTTTGAGTGGTGACGATGCGCTCAATGCTGCATTTGAAGCCAACTCCCGCGATGTCGCCCGCATCGGTGGAAGTTAATTAACATAAAACAAGGGGCGTTAAGCCCCTTGTTAAAAATACGTATTTATTTACATATCTACAAAATTAGAAAGTTTTTCTTTTGATTCATGCTAATGGTGAAAGAATTTGAAAACTTCTAATCCAACTATTACTGCTGGTATGACTGCCGCAGTTGTTACTACAGCTATTCCCCCGACCATTCCCATTCCGCCTACAGCAACAGCACCACCACCAAGAAGAGCTAAGGCTGAGGTTATAGCTGAAGCTCCAGTTACACCATCAATACTTCCAGCTATAACAGTGCTAGCTCCCAAGATAGATGTCGCAGATAGCGCACCCGCTATCATACCTGAAGCTCCTGCAACAATTCCCGTGGTGGCATCAACCAAGTCTTTTACTTCTACCATAGTTACTAATCCTCGCGTTGTATTTACAAGTCATAATTGTTAAATTAATCTAACAATTTTCCCCTGATGAGTCAATACTCTACAGACATAATATTAGAAAGCAAATAATGGATGATGAGCTTTTACTCCAATATAGTTTTGATTATCAGAAAGCTAAGCCCAATTGTTTTGCTAGTCGTATTGAGGTGAAAAAGGTTGTGAGTTTGGATGCAGATGTCGCTGTAGGGAAATAAAGTTGTGCAGTTTGAGTTTGACCCAGCAAAAAGTCAGATTGATCAGTCTAAGCATGGTATTAACTTTGAAAAAGCAAAGGCGCTTTGGAATGATGCTTCTAGGGTTGAAATTCAAGCTATATCGACGAATGAGCCGCGATTTATGGTTATTGGCATAATTGATGGTAAACATTGGTCTGCAATTGTCACATATAGAAATTTTGTGGTTAGAATTATCTCAGTAAGGCGATCGCGAGAAGGTGAGGTGAAGCTATATGGAAGCTAGGGAATTAGATGAAAGGTTTGATAATGGCGAGGATGTTTTAGATTTATTTGATCTGTCAACATTGAAGCGTCCCGCTTTGGAAACTCAATCTGTTAGTGTAAATTTGCCTCAGTGGATGATTTCAGCG
>JAJAZG010000076.1 GCA_026785865.1 Pseudanabaena sp. CAN_BIN31 | reverse complement strand
GAGCAGCATGGCGTCGGTGTGCGGCGGCCCGCACGCCCGCAAGGGCGCCGGCGGGCCCCACAAACGGCCGGGGGGGGGGATAATCGGGGGCCCCGGGTTAGGGAAAAAAAAAATATAGCGGGGGGCCTCCGGGCGCCCGACCCCCACAGCTTTTTGGGTTGCAGTTAGCTAAATTTACGGTAAACTTTAAGCTAAAAGAAATTTTTTAAGGCTTATGCACGGTAAAACCACATTGCATCCCCCCATACGCTTCGGCACTGACGGTTGGAGAGGCATCATTGCTGACGACTTTACTTTCGATCGCTTAGCAGCAGTTGCCCCGATCGCTGCCCATATCTTACGCGAAACCTTTGGTGCATCTGGCAGTAACACGATTATTATTGGATACGATCGCCGCTTCATGTCTGATGCTTTCGCCATCCGCACCGCCGAAGCTGTGACGGCGATCGGGTTTGACGTATTGCTTGCCGATAGTTTTGCGCCCACACCCGCCTTTAGCTGGGCAGCGCACGAGCGGCAAGCCTTGGGCGCTTTAATAATTACCGCTAGCCATAACCCCGCTAACTACTCAGGCTTAAAAATTAAAGGTGCATTTGGCGGCTCAGTTTCGCCCGATGTGACTGCCAAAGTCGAAGAAATTTTAGAACGCGGCGATTTTGTTTATGACAGTCCTCAAAAGGGTAAAATCGAAACCTTTGACGCATGGGCAAGTTATTGCGAAGCCTTGCGCGGCAAGGTGAATATCGAAGCGATTAAAGAGGCGATCGCGACGGGGAAAATGACCGTATTCGCGGACGTAATGCATGGAGCCGCCGCAACTGGTTTGGCAAAAATTTTAGAATTGCCAGCCACCTCTCAAGCCAATTTGATTGAAATCAATAGCGACACCGATCCTCTTTTTGGCGGCGGCGCACCTGAGCCATTACCTCGCTATATTGCTGAACTCTTCCGTCAAGTTAAAACCTATCACCACGATCATCCCGAAAAAACCTTAGTGGGATTTGTATTTGATGGCGATGCCGATCGCATTGCGGCGATCGATAGTGAAGGCAATTTCCTAAGTTCCCAAATTCTGATTCCGATCTTGCTAGAGCATCTCGCTAAACATCGCGAATTTACAGGAGAATTGATTAAAACCATCAGTGGCTCTGACCTCATGCCCAAAGTCGCAGCCCTATTTAATCTCCCCGTCCATGAAACTCCTGTTGGTTACAAATATATTGCGGAGAGAATGCTCTCAGGGATTCCTTGTCTATTAGGTGGTGAAGAGTCGGGCGGCATCGGCTATGGCAATCACATTCCCGAACGTGATGCTTTGCTGTCGGCTTTGTATGTGCTAGAGGCGATCGCGGAATCTGGTAAAGATTTGAGCGTTCTCTACAGCGATCTACAAAAGCAAACTAATTTTGTCTCTCATTACGATCGCATCGACAAAAAACTGTCAGGAATGGCAGCGCGTGAGAAGTTGGTATCAACACTTCAGCAATTCTCGCTTACCGAAATTGCGGGACGAAAGGTAATTGATGCTAAATCTCCCGATGGATTTAAGTTCCGTTTAGCTGATGGTAGTTGGTTACTAATTCGTTTTAGCGGTACTGAGCCTCTGCTACGTCTCTATTGTGAAGCATCAACGACTGAACTTGTACATAAGACCCTTAATTGGATTTCTAATTGGGCAGAACAATTCAACTAAGACATCTTGTAGAAAAAACTTGAACAGGCAAGGGGCTTAAGTCCCTTGTTAATGCTGTTGAAAATTGCCATTGTGCCGCCCTTATTTTTTGGTTTTTAACAAGCTTCAGCTTCTAATACACAACGCAAAGTTAACAAACCTTTTTTGAGTTGGCGCGAAATAGTCACCGCACTCACTCCGAACATTTTGGCAACTTCTCTTTGAGGTAAATCTTCAATAAATACAAATTCAACAATTTCTCTAGTACGTTGCTCTAAGAGTTTACCAAAAAGTAAATGATCCCATTACTTAAGAAAATCGCTGCTATAGGAGTGGGCGATCCCAGTGATTTCTAAGGTAAATAAAGGATCGATTATTTTCTGACTGTCTCTAAGATTGCTAGAGCCTGTTGCAAACGGAACTTCTCATCCTGTTGCAATTGCATATTGCTCTTAGGATCGGCAACGAGATCGCCGATAGAAGAAGAATCTTCTTCTTCCGAACGAATGGGCGCATCCAGACTTAAGGGAGCGCGATTTTGGCAAGCGAGTTTTGCTTCTTGCCACTCAATAAGTGTAACTCCGAGAGCATTAGCGACTTCTTGCGCCGAAGGTTCTCTTTGCAAAGTGTTGCGTAACTTTTGCATCACGCGGACTGATTGCTGCTGCAAGTCCATCCAACGGCGAGGGATGCGTACTGACGAACTTTTATCGCGTAGGTAATGTTGGATTTCGCCGCGAATGTGGCGCACGGCGAAGGAGCTAAATGCATAACCGCGATTTAGTTCAAAGCGATCGACGGCTCCGATTAAACCAAGCGCCCCCACTTGCAATAAATCGTCGTATAACTCAGAGTGGCGATCTGCCCAAAAGTGAACTTCTTTTTTGACTAGTCCGATGTTTAACCGCACAAGGCGATCGCGTAAATATGCTGATGGTGCTTTGCGGTATTGCTTGAGTAGTTCGAGGGTAGTAGTTTTGTCTTCAGCCGAAAATTCGCGCAGCTTGTGGGTGTAGACGCTGCCAGACTGCTCAGAAATATTAGATTTGACAGCAAATGTTGCGGTGGTCATAGTTTTTCCCTGAACTAATCAAGC
Source organism: Pseudanabaena sp. CAN_BIN31 (assembly GCA_026785865.1). GTDB lineage: Bacteria > Cyanobacteriota > Cyanobacteriia > Pseudanabaenales > Pseudanabaenaceae > Pseudanabaena. The sequence goes on along the minus strand of JAJAZG010000076.1, from coordinate 6,338 downwards.
CAATTAATCAAGTAATTTGTTCGATGTAATTAGATTAGTCGTTGCAGGGGCGATCGGTCACCTCTCAAGCTGTTAGGGATTATCGAGTATAAAAAGGGTTGGTACCTAACAGACTGTTAGGTACACTTGTTTTTGTCGTTTCTAGTGATTTATTGAGGTCAAGAACTATACAGTCGTTGAAATCGGGGATCGATTTTGTCGCTTTTAGCTTGGTTACATTTAGCGCAAAGGGTTTGCAGGTTGCTGAAGTCGTCGGTTCCACCTTTGGCTTTGGGAATAATGTGATCGATTTGTAGGGTTTTGGCGGTAAGGTCAATTCTTTGACAGCTTTGGCATTGATAGTTATTGCGATCGAGGACATATTTTCTAACTTCGGGTGGAATGTTAATACGCGGTGTTTTGTCTGCCATGGGGTTATTTATTACAATTCTGAGGTTTTACGAATTTCGTCCAAATTACGAATCTCATCTAGAGGAGAAATAGAGTTATTTGAAAGGACAACTTGCTCATTTGTAGGATTATCTTGTATCGCATCAATAGTAAATTGAATTCCCAATATTAACGGCTCCCAATTTGAAGAACTTAGTCTTAAAAGCCCACATGGTTTACCAGTCGAGAACAAGTTCGAGTTCGCAAAATCTGGAATCGATTGACCTAACTCAGACGAAAGACTGCTTGAAAAATTATTTCTTGTAGTTATACTCGTAGTTATAAATTTAAAGACTTTTCTAATTTCTGCCATTTTACAAAAGCAATCTTCTTTAAATGAGACGACATCATCATCACAAAATGTAAGATTAGAATAATGGAAAACAGATTCAAGTTGTTTTTCTAAATCTGATTGGTTACTGTACAAAAAAGGGCTTAAGTATATTTTTAATTTACCATTTTTCCAGTTTGAATCTTCCAGCTTAAGACATTCATAAAGGCAATACTTATCTGAATAAAGATCGGAAATAGAGTTATCTGTATTACAGAGACCATATTTAGATGCCCCTTGTTGATTAAGGTAAACTGAAAAAGATGGATAAACTAAGTGAAGTAATTTTTTAAAAATACTTCTAATTTTTTTGACTTTGTATACTAGATCCCCAATACAAATGACATCATCATCTTGAAGATAATCACTAAACAGAGATATTCTTTCTTCTTGCATTTTAGTAGTTCCCGCCCTTGAGTAATTAATAAATCTAATTCTATATCTTGATTTAATATTTTGCAAGTATTTGGCTCAATACAACTCTAAACAATCTAACAAATCATTATTTTCTAATTCTTGGATTGCTTCTATTCCATGACGAAGAATAGACTCAACTTGATTTGTTGGCACATTCCCACAGCGCAACCAAATTATTTTTGGAGGTGAACCATATAAACGACTCCTCTCTGAAAAATCCGCATCTTGAGTCACGATATAAAAGTCATCTTTTTTTGCAAAATTCCAGATTTCAGTATCAGTCACTTCGGCTAGTGCGTGGAACTGTACATGACTAGAATTAGGATATAAATCTTGTAATCTCGCGACAAGTTTACGGCTCAAATTTTGATCGAATAGTAATCTCAAGCAGCACCTACTACAGCAGTCAACCGATGCTCACGATCTGCCGCAAATATCAAACAGGCTCTAATGTCTTCTTGCGTCAACTCTGGAAAGTCTTCTATAATTTCATCTTGGCTCATTCCCGCCGCCAACCATCCTAAAATATCGTAAACAGTTATTCGCATTCGACGAATACAAGGTTTACCACCACGCTTATCTGGCTCAATAGTAATAATATTTTGGTAAACCATAGAAAGATTACTCTTATACCACTCGCTTAAATTATAGACTAACACTACTTATTAGAAAAATAATTTCTTTTCATAAATAAGTAGAGATAATTTATCAATTATCCCTACTTGTTTATCATCACAGAAATTATACTTTAGGTTCTTCTAATGAATCAATGATTTCTCCAACAATAAATGATTCTGCATCAATTACATCAGCAACAACTGTTACAACCGATAAATCGGATTCACTGACAATTGGCAATCTTTTACGAGATAAATCCATCATTTCTAAACATTGATTAATGCTAGAAACAGCACCATTGTAAATAGTAATATTTTGCTCGATCGCCAGTTGTAAACTGCGATTTTTATCGAGTTTTACCTGTGCTTCCTTCTCCAAGGTTTGCGCGAGATAATCACGCGCATTGTCGTACTGCTGTAAAATTGCATCCGATTGTTTATCGGCACTGAAGAGCAAATGCGTACTCAAAGTTTGATTAATTGACTGGCGGAAAGTACGCATAATTGTGTCTTTTACCTTCATTTCAAAATCAATCTTCAAAAGTTGACGAATCGAAGGCTCAGCATCGATCATGCTTTGATAGTCATAGCCGCGACAAGCTTGTTGCAAGGTTTGACGCAATTGAAAGAGCAAGCTTGTTCCTTCATCATAAAACTCAGGACGCTCGCGGACATAGCGATCGCACTCAACCCGCGCCTCATTCACCAAGGCATCAGATGTAGTCTGAGTCAGCTTTTCGAGACGCATCCCAATGCCACCATCATTACCTAATAGACGATAGAGTTCGCGATAGTATTCTTTTTTCTTGATTGACTCAATCAGACTCTGGAAGAAGTTGACAACAATTTTTTGAGAACTCTCAACCAACACATCTTCTAGCTCATTGGCTAAATAATAGAAACCTTCCGCTAACACACCCATCACAGGCACAACAGAATTGCGGCGATGACTTGCTTGAGCGCGACAATGCACATCGGCAACCGAGAAATAGCCGATCAACTCATCCAATCGCCGTACCATGTTTTCTTTGAGCTTGCGATAGTCGGCTTCCAAACCTTTATTTTTATCGCTTGCCACTGCCTCATTTAGCTCTTGAGCAATATGCTCACGGAAGCGATCGCCGATTTGTTTGAGATCATGACTGAGCTTCTGTAGCTCTTGTGACTTAATCGCTTCAATATCGCGAGGCTGACTCTCAAGTTGTAGCCAAGATTCGAGATAGGACTGGCGCAGGGCAATACAAATCGGTTGGAGATCGTCAGCAAGATTGGCAAAAAGTAACGGACGTTTCTCATTGGTTAGGTAATGCGTAATCGCCGTCCGAAATTCCTCAATGCCGCTATCCTTGATCAGTTGATCGATTAGCCCAGTTCCCAATCCACTGAGCAAGCGCACATATTTCTCATTCTTGGAACTGGCTTGCAAAACATTGGGAGGAATTGGAAATTTAGTAATGTCGAGCTTGTCCGAAGTCAAACAATAAATGTTGAATTCATTCACAAACTGCGGAGTGCCTTCCTGACCGCCCACAGACTTGACGCTTTCGGTAAATACTGTGTCTAGACCAAAGCGATCGCCAATACTTGTATTTCTGATCTGGCTACCATAAAAACCCAGCAAGCCGCTAGTTTTATAGATTCGCGGACTATTACGAAACTGGCTAGAAATTGTTTGATTCAGGCGATCGCGTAATTGATCGTTTTTCCAAGTTTCATCAATGCGATTGAACACATAAAACACGCGATCGCGAATTCCTGAATTATCCTGAATCGTCTCACTGAGTTCTGTTTCTTCAGTAGTCAGTTCACCCGTTGACGCTGTTTTCAGTACGAACACCACTGCCGAAGTATCAGGATTTTGAATTTTCTCAAAGGTGAGCATCGCATCTTTTTTAACAGGTGCATCAATTCCAGGGGTGTCGATGATCACATTGCCATCTTCTAAAAGTTGATGATTGCAATAGTATTCCACTCGTTTGAGAACGGCGCTATTTGCTCCCCTTCTGGCATAGTCCGCCGCCTTTTTGAGGTTTTCAAAACCGAACTGTTCCATCGAATAGGTCGCATTAGCCACAGAACTAATGCGATCGCGATTATTAATAAAACCTTCGATCAACAGATTCAACGCATCCGCATCTTTAGCCCGTTTGGATTTGCTCTTACCGCCTTCTTGCTCGATTACCGCAAGAGTCTGAGTTTGCAACTGCTTGAGCGCGTCAATTTGATTAACATTTGTGGGCGCAGTTTGTTCAATCAGTTGCGCTAGCGCCTGAATTTGTTCGCGAACTTCTACTTCATTGAGAAATGTCAATACAACTTGCTCTTCGCCAGCTTTAGCAAAAGCGATTTTGCATTCTGTTCCTGTTGCGTGTCCTTCAGCACTGTAAAGTAATTCCCGTTCCAATAGCGCGTTGATCAACATCGATTTACCAGCGCTAAAAGCACCTGCAAATACAATCTCAAAAGTTGGCGCGATCGCTTTCCTTAGAGAAGACTGGACAATGCTGCCATCTATTTGCGATCGCAGGGTTGGCTCCTTTTGCAAAAGCTGTAAAACCGCTTCAACCTGTGCCTGTAAATCTTGACATTGTGGAAAAACATTTTGCAAAGCCATGAATATAGTCCCTTAATAATTAAGAAAAATGTGATTCCCTGCTATGTATATATCATAAATTCATCCCATAAAGCCCAGAAAATACCGTTTTTGTTTATTTTTGTTTTCTGATTTTTAGTTTATTCTCGATTTATTCTCGTACAGGCGATCAGTCACCTCTCAAGCTGTTAAGGATTATCGGATATGAAAAGTGGTAGTACCCAACGGTCTGCTAGGTACTACAAAAAATAGCCAACATTTTGTATCCTCTCTTACTCCCTTCCCAGTATAAGAATAGACATTAAAACTCAAGAATTAGCGTTGCGGCGCTCCGTCTAATCTTTCACTGGGAAGGGAGTATGAACCAAAATGTATTACCGACTCGACATTGAAACAGGACTGCAAAATTAAGGATAAACTATAGGCTCAATCAGGCATTACTGAATATTGGGTGGTAGATGTCAAGAAACGCCAACTACACATCATCCGCGATCGCATATCTACAGGCTACGCTAGCCATCTAATTCTCAAAGAACCTAACCAAGTCTCCCCCTAGTATTTCCCAATTTAACAACCTTACTGCGATTCTGCCTTCCGTTGTTTTAACTGAGCGGAATATTGCTTAAAAATTGTTTTTCACTCGTGGAAACGGTTTTTGGCTTTAATTAGGTTATACGCTATGCCTTAGAAGTTAATCATTTTTGAAAATATATAAATATATGAACTATTTGGTCAGTGTTTGGGGCGATCGCATGAAAGCCGAAGAGGTCTATACGCAGCTAGAGTCGGCAAATTTTCCGATGGAAGCAATTTCGATTTTAGGCAAAGGCTATAAAAGTGCTGAAGAATTTGGCTTTATCGATCCGATTGTGCAAGGTCGCAAACAAGCATTTTTGATGTCATATTGGCTTGTGCCATTTGGGTTCTTGTCAGGAGTTGGTTTTAACCTAATCACTGATTTACATACTTTTGCTTGGGCTGGTACGATTGGCGACCACTTAATCGGTGGGCTATTAGGTGCATTTGGTGGCGCAATGGGTAGTTTATTTATTGGCGGCGGCGTTGGTGTAGCAACTAGCAGCGATTCAGTGCCGATGCGTAATCGTCTTGAGGAAGGTAAATATTTGATCGTTGTCCAAGGTACAGATCAGCAGGTAGTCCGCGCTAATCAAATCATGCGTCCTTTACGTCCTGAAAATATTCAAGGTTACCTTGCTCCTTAGTTATTGCGAGTTCTTGCAACTCAAGCCTTCGCAAGAAAGCATTTGATACAAAAACTACATGGCAGTTTGTGATGTTGGAGAATTAGCCCTAAAATGAGTAACTAGGCGCTATTAACTTATTGTTCAGGAGAATGTAACGATGATTGTTGCAAGTCCTTTGTTCACACTGGTGGAATATCTTGCCTACGATGATGGAACAGATACGCGCTATGAGTTAGTCAATGGAGAATTAGTGGCGATGGCTCAGCCTACAGGAATTCATGGAGGCATGAGTGAATTTGGTGACGATAACTTTCGGTTAGAGATTCAACGCTTACAATTACCTTTGATTTCTAAGCAAGATTTAATTGCGGTGCAGACGGGGCGAGTCAATGGCAAAATTACTTGCCGAGTTCCTGATGTGGTGGTAATTACATCGGAACAGTGGCAGGAAATGCGGTTTCGGGAAGCAGTCTTAACTGATTCAGTTCCACTTTTAGTCGTGGAGATCGTCAGTGATAGCACTCGCAATATTGACTATCGTAAAAAGAGAGCAGAATACAATGCGATCGAGATTCCTGAATATTGGATTATTGACTTTAGCGATCGCAAAGTGACGGTTTTATTCCTCGAAGATGGACTATATGAAGAAACAGTTTATCAAGACGAGGAGGTAATTAAATCTTTGCTCTTTCCTGAATTGCAGTTAACTCCAGCGCAGATTTTTAATGCTTGAGGAGGATTTTCAG
>JAJAZG010000075.1 GCA_026785865.1 Pseudanabaena sp. CAN_BIN31 | reverse complement strand
TGGGGTGTATGTAGTGCCGATTTGGCGGAAGTTTATGGAGAGGGCTTTAGCGGGGCAGCCGATTGAGCAGTTCCCAGTACCTGCGGAGATTCAAGAAAAAGAAGGTGGCAAAAAGAAAAACTAGGCTTGGTTAATCTGCCAGAAATTATCCTCGAATTATCGTGATATTTTTCCCTGCGGGGCTAGTTGCGATTTCGGTCGTGGTGCGATCGCTAATTGATGGCAAACCAGAACGGCGATCAAAAATCACCAACCAACCCGTATCTAAACTCAACCCTGATAGATACTTGTCCAACTGCTCCAGCCCTTCATGAAGCGGATCTTTCTTACCATCGCGCCATACCTTGAGTTCCATACCCAAGGTCAAATCCCGATATCTCAAACAGATATCCATCCGCCCCGAACCGATCGCATATTCTCGCTCCAAAGTACCACCACCATTAACAACGCGATGTAAAAAAGCCATCATCACCAAATGTGGCGCAATTTCTGGATAGTTAGCACTTTTGAATAACGGCTCTCCATGTTGCCGCCAGAATTTGAGAAAAGCTTCTAGAAGTATGTGCGGATTGATATTACCGTCAGGATTTAACCAACTCGGTTGAATCATCGGCAAGCTATCCTGCGCCCCTTGGGATAGCACTCTGGGAATTACTTCTTGATAGATGGGATTAGCAATTTTTAAGCCCCCTTCTTGACTCCTTACGACTAAACCTAAATCCAATAAATAACGGCGATCGTCTTCTGGTGTATCAGCTATTTCCAAACCAGATAAAATCGGCTGAATAATCGCTCTCACCCGATCTTCCCTTAACCTCTCCGCCAAACTATCCAAATGTGTATCCTGTCTCTTGATCAAGATCTCTTTGGCTTGATTTACTAAGTCTGGCGTAATCTGAATAGTCGGATCTGTGGTGATATATTCGGTAATCTCTTTAGCGATCGCATTCACGAGCCAAGGCTGTCCTTGAGTGAGATGAAAAGCTAAATCAATCGCTTCTTCGGTAAATATTTGTCCTGTAGCTTCAGTATGTTGAGTATAGAGATTTCTCACATCCTCTAAAGTAAAATTACTCATCGTAAAGGATTGAACTTTGATGTTGAATGGACTAGAAGTATTCAAGCGATCGCTTCCTCCCGCCGCAATTTTATAATCCCGCACATCACGCATTCCAATTAAACCAACGGATTGCGGAAATCCCTGCGGACGATTGGGAAAGCCTGAACGTATTTGTCGTAATACTGAGATTAAAGTCTCATCACTCAATGCATCGATTTCGTCGAGAAATACCACTAGGGGAAGAGTAGAATTTTGCGCCCAGTCACTCAAAGCTGTCCCAATTCTAGAACCTGCGTCTGCTTCTGCCCAGGTCTGTGGTTGCAATGATTCTGGCAAACGAAACCGCAGCGATTGCTTCCATTCTGATAAAATCGCTTTTTCGGCAGCACTAGGATCATGGGGAAAAACGGCTCCAACTTCCACAGAGAGCATCACGGCGGCGTATTTTCCACTTTTTGTGAGTTCATCTGCAAGAGCAAGCATGGCGGTGGTTTTGCCAATTTGTCGAGGAGCATGAATCACAAAATAGTTACGCTGGTCAATCAGATGCTTGAGCTGTGGTATGCGATCGGTTGCCGACAGCATATAGTGAATTTCGGGTTGGCAGGGGCCTGCTGTGTTAAACCATTTAGTCATGATTGATCGCCAAGGAGAGAGCTAGATATTTGTTAATCAATATAGCTTATGGGTTTAATCTATAGCGATCGCTTCAATTTCTAATCGCAAAAATGAATCTAACCTAATATCTTCGCTAAGTAAGTGGGCAAAAGAAACCTTCAAACCCAAAAAGCTATAGCTTTTTGGGTTTTGGGTTTTATTATGCCTGCCTACTTAATTACAATATGGGTTCTATAATAAAAATCGTAGCGAATATAGCGATCGCCATTAGTAATAAGAGCTATCTTAGGAGTAGGGGTAGGAACAATTCATGAATTGTTCCTACTGAAATTAAGCCAATTTCAATCGGGCAGTTGTGCCTTTTTGCTCATGAAAAAATCTTCTGTTTATCGCACTTTACAAGTTGCTGCTGCCGTTGCAGTCTACTCGGCGATTTCGGTATGGGCTTCTACAAAACATGTGGATATCGTTACTAATACAGTCACAAATATAAATTCACTACTAGTGATTTTAGCGATCGCGGCGGGACTGCCCTACTTTTGTTTCAAGGTTTTGGGTAAACTCTACACACCGCCAGTATCGCGAAATCTTGATAATTCATCAAGATCTGGTAGTTCGGCTCTTGATGAAGATGAACTGAATGCGATCGCTGACCAAGATATTGAGGGAACTATGTTATATAGAGGCGCTCGATATAAGCCAGAAGAATTGACGATTAGCATCAATGCCAAAGAGAAAAATGATGCTAGCTCCCAGCCTGCGATCAAATATCGCGGTGTAAGTATTGAGAATATTGCAGATAAATCTCCTCCAGATCTAACCGATTCCTTATCAACTGAAAGAAACCCTCAAAAGTCAGCCAAGCCCAAAGAGAGAATGAAATATCGCGGCTCTTATATAGATTAATTCTTTACAGCGCTTTGCGATGAAACCAAACCCAGATTTTTTATAAAAGCCCCGCTTTGCGGGGCTTTTATAAAAATATTGTGGTTCGCTTGTTTGCAAAGTGCTGTAATAGCAAAGGCGGCGCATCGCGCCGCCTTTGCTATCAGGCTATGAGTTAAAATTTTGATAGATCAAATTTTTACAGATATATATAATTTCATGGTTTTATTGCAATCTTTGCCCACCGAATCACTTAATCAAGATCTTCAACTAATCGGAACTGCTCAGAAATTTGCAGCCCTGCGATCGCAACTTGCTAAACATAAACTAGATGCGTATTTTGTACCTTCAGCCGATGAACATTTGAATGAATATTTGCCCGAAGCCAAACAACGTCGTCAATGGATTAGTGGATTTACAGGTTCCGCAGGTGATTTTTTGATCGGGAGCGAAAAGGCTTGGGTATTTGTCGATTCGCGCTACTACGAGCAAGCAGATATGCAAGTAGATGAAAAACTACAAAAAATCTGCAAGGTGGGATTAGAAGATCATCAAACTGTGGAAGAAATTCTTGAAGAACTTGGTCAAAAGGCAGCAGTGCGATCGCAAGTTTTGCGATTAGGTCTCGATCCATTCACGATTACTGTCGCCCAATACCGCCGCTTTTCGGAACGATTGAGCAACAGTGGCGTAGAAATTGTGCCTGTGCTGGAGAATCTGGTAGACACAGTGCGATCGCAAATTTTTTTTGCTGAATCCATACCTCCTTTTGGCGATCAACCAGTGATTGCGCTTCCTGATTCCATTACTGGCGAGAGCTTAGCCAAAAAACTAGAGCGCGTCCGTGAAGCAATGGACAAAAAGAAAACTGCAATTTTGCCTGTGACTAAGCTCGATCAGATTGCGTGGCTCTACAATTTGCGCGGCCGTGATGTGGAATGTAATCCTGTGTTTATTAGTTATGCGATCGTAACTAAAACCGATGCGTATCTATTTACAAATATATCCCGCATTGATGAAACAGTTAAGCAATCGCTCGTTGGACATGTGCAAATTCTTGATTATGAGCAGTATATTCCCACATTGCGATCGCTGGTTGGCGAAAGTCAGCAAGTGCTAGTGGCGATCGCGCAAACAACTTATGGGACCTATCTACAACTGAAGGAAGTCGGGGCAAAAATCATTGAGGCAGAACATCCTGTCGAGACTTTTAAGGCGCACAAAAATGCTGTAGAAATCGCGCAAATGCAGCAAGCAAATCTTAAAGCTAGCTGGGCAAAAACGCTTACTCTCCAATGGATAGAATCACAAATTGAGGCTGGTCATACCATTAGCGAACGGGATGTTGCGAATAAGATTGAAGGTTTATATAAGCAGCAGGAAGGATTCTACGATCTCAGTTTCCCAACGATCGCAGGTGCTGGTGCGAATGGCTCAATTGTGCATTACAGCAATCCTAGTCCTGATTGTAAATTACTAAATGGTGAATTGCTGTTATTAGATTCTGGTTCGCAGTTTTATGGCGGCACGACCGATGACACGCGCTCTATTAGCATCGGTACGCCCACTGATGAACAACGCGATCGCTATACGGAGGTTCTCAAATCTCATATCAATTGTGCGATGCAAAGGTTTCCTAAAGGAACTACAGGCAGTCAAATTGATGGAATTGCGCGTTCTTCGCTATGGCAAAGTGGACTTGATTATGGACATGGTACGGGGCATGGTGTCGGTGTGTTTCTGAATGTCCATGAAGGCCCTAACGGTATCAGCAAGCGCGTGAATCAATCTCTCGATCTTGGCACAATCAACAGTATCGAACCAGGCTACTATCAACCGAAATGGGGTGGTATTCGTTTGGAAAATCTTTATTTTGTGAAGCAAGTTGCAGAATCTGTGCCAAATCCTCTACCAAATTCTGTGCCTTGGTACGAATTTGAATCACTGACTTATATTCCTTTTGACAAGAAACTGATTGATCGCCAGAAGCTTAATCCTCAACAAATCGCATGGCTAGCAAAATACTATGTCACGGTTGTGGAGAAGTTGTCGCCGATGCTTACAGATGAGCAAACAACATGGTTGAAGGAAGCTTGTCGCTTCTAGAAACCTATGGACTTACCGATCGCCTATCATCCAAATTACGTCGCGCCGATTGCGAATACCAATCGTTTTCCGATGGAAAAATTTCGCTTGCTGTACGAGATGCTGCTAGCCGATGGAGTGGCGCGACCAGAGCAATTTTTTAGCCCTGAGTTGCCAGATTTGGAGGCGATCGCTCTAGTCCACGATCGCGAATATGTTGACGCATATTGGCAGGGTAATCTCGATCCTCAAGCCCAACGCCGCATCGGATTACCTTGGAGTCCAGAACTCGCCTATCGCACCAGAATTGCGGTGGGCGGCACATTGCTAACTGCAAGATTGGCGCTAGCTCACGGCTTAGCTTGTAATACCGCAGGCGGAACCCATCATGCTTTTCCTAGTTATGGTTCAGGCTTTTGCATATTTAACGATCTGGCGATCGCGGCGCGAGTTCTGCTAAGAGAAGGTTTAATCAAAAAAGTGTTGATTGTCGATTTGGATGTACATCAGGGTGATGGTACGGCTTTAATTTTTCAGAATCAGCCAAATGTGTTCACTTTTTCGATGCATTGCCAAATCAACTTTCCTTCTATCAAACAAATCAGCGATCGCGATGTCCCTTTGGCAGAAGGGATGGAAGATGATGAATATTTACGCACCCTCGCCGCCCATTTACCTGATTTGCTCAGCGAAATTAAGCCCGATCTGGTTCTTTATGATGCAGGTGTCGATCCGCATATTGGCGATCGCTTAGGGAAGTTAGCCCTCACCGATGCAGGGATATATCGGCGGGATATGCAGGTATTGAGTACCTGTGCCTCTCAAGGTTTTCCTGTCGCCTGTGTGATCGGTGGTGGTTATTGCGAAGATATGCGATCGCTGGTCTATCGCCATTCGCTCTTACATCGCGCCGCCAGTAATGTGTATCGCCAATATCGCTTGTAACAAAAAGCTGTGGCGCACGCTGCGCGTGCGCTACAGCTTTTTTATGTTTTCGGTGAGAAACTATGCGCTTTCAAAATTGCGGCGACCAGAAAGGCATAGGAAATTCCGCCAACTACTGCTAACAACCAAAAACTCACCAATGCACTCGTATTCCAAAGCGCATGAAGCAGAGCCGAACTGAGATAACCGATCGTGAGAATCTGCCAACGTAGAGAAGGTTTGAGAATACTCAATCCGATGAAATAGCCAAAATAACCGCTATATGCCATATGTCCCGCCACCGAGCCAAGTACACGGGGAATCAATAACTGCAATCCCGTCAGCTCAGCTATTTCTGGACTTCCTGCTTGAGCGGTAATACTTTGGATAATGCTTGGTACATATAGCCCCAAAGTTTCGGTCAGCGTGAACCCAACTGCCGAGGCAGCACCGATCAAAATTCCATCCAATGGCTCACTGATGCCAATGTGCGATCGCCACTTTTTGCCAAAATTTAAGCCCATAAACCAGAGCGCAAAAACTGGCAAAGATTTGAGTAACTCCTCCATCAGACCTGCGCCAAAAAACATGGCACTCAAAACACTTACAAAACTAACCTGACCAGTTGGTGCAGTTCCTGGTAAAACCTTGTAAAAGAACCAGAGAAATATTTGCAAAATTGGACTTCTGAGTATCAGTGCCGTGAATAGCGCCGCTCCTAAAATTACCCACCAAGGCTTATTTTTGCCACATAGTTGATAGATAAAATAATAGGCGGCAAGGCTGATGTATACGGAAATTGTGAGATTAAATAGTTGTGGTTGCCCCAAAAAAGCAAACATCATCACCACAAATCCCACGGTGGCAATTCCTGGTAAGAAATAGGTTTGCTTCCAAAGATCGTTGCCTGTGGAGAAAATTGGTAATAGCTTTGTGAGGGTGATGCTGGTAATCTGCGATCGCGGACGCAAATTGTCATCAGTTTTTAAAGTTGTGACACGACTAGACTCTAGCTCAAATTCAAATATAAACTGGGGGCCATCTTTGGTTAATTGAATGCGATCGCCATGCTTGAGTGGATAGCAACTATATAAGCGGCGATCATTAATAAATGTGCCATTGGCACTATCAAGATCGCAAATTTCCCAACCTTCAAACTTTTGCCTAGCCAAGATTGGACGAATTTCAGCATGGTGGCGGGACACTGAGCCATAGATATTGATATTGATCGCAATTTCACAACTAGGATCACGTCCCAACGCAACTACGCGATCGCCTAAAGTCGCCACAATCTCACCACGATCTTGGCGATCGCCAGAAATTTGCTTAAGAAAAGCGATTGGGATGAATTTGTCCATGGCTTCTTTATATCATTAGTGCTGTTACGTGGAAGTTTCCAAGACCGTCCCCCCCCAGCCCTGCTCTAAGGGAGGAGGTGAAGCTTTTAAGACTCTCCGCGTAACATCAGTTACTTAAATGCATACTTACTCCCTTCCCAGTATAGAAATAGACATTAAAACCCAAGAATTAGCGTTGCGGCGCTCCGCGCCGCAACGTCTAATCTTTCACTGGGAAGGGAGTAGATGCGCTAGATTTTTAGGGCGGTAATTAGCATCATGCTGCCAACGTTGCTTCACCGTTTCGTGTAAACACGTAATATCTCCTTCCATTTTGCGCCAAACTTTTCCATCCAATTTAAATAAGCCAGTAGGTTCATTATCAAAAGGAGTATTAAAGCGAGGATTAATTTTATAATCGAGGCGATCGCGGTCGATCGCTAGCCCTAGATTTTCAACCTGCTCTATCATCCAATTCAACGTGATATCCGATAAGCCATAAGTAGCTTTAGTTCCACCGCCGATACAACCATGATCTCCCACAAACCATAACTGATGAATTTGGGTTTCTGCACCATCGCTCTTATCCATCGGGGTAACTGGAAATGACTTACGGATTTCATCAATCGCGATCGCATGGAAAGCATTTTGGATCAAGCGATTGATTTTCGTGTCAAAAAATTCATATTTTTTGTTGAGCCAGTTATCTAAAGGAAAGTGGGGAATCAGATCGGGAACTCCTAAAGAGCCAACAGTATCCCAGCAGCATAGGGCGTGAATTGGCACATGGTCGCCGTAATGTTCGCGAAACTGGATCGCGCGATCGCTACTGGGGCTGGTGGCAGGATCGCGATCGCGATAGAATTCATAGGCTTCAGGAGCTTTATGAATATATGGCCGCTTTAGCAATCCAGAACAATAAATAAATCCCGCCAAGCAGCGCACTGTATAAGCACCACGACTGAATCCAAATAGATAGATTTGATCACCTTCTTGATAGTTTAGACTCAAAAATCGATAGGCAGATTTAATCTTTTGATCGATGCCCCAACCAAAAGCACCGCCGCCCAATTGATCGATAAAATCGCCTTCAGTGCCAATCCCTTGATCGTAAAAAACAATTTGTTGTATTCCTTGATCGTCTGTTGTCTGAGTTGCTTGGGTAATCTTTAAGACATTACTAGCACCGACATTTTCCAGCTTTTGCCAAGTTCCATCACAGCAAACAATTAGTCTTTTCATCTCGACTGCTCCTGTTGGTATAGTCTCTAATAATATACTGAATTACTGATCTTACGCAAAAGCTTCTGCGTGATATCGGTATAAATTAGCGATCGCAGGTTCAGCCTATGAGACAGGAATGTATACTCTCGATGATATTGTCGGGCTTGATATCGCGATGGATAATCCCGCGATCGTGAACATAGATTAGAGTTTGGAGAATGCTAATCATCAATTGTCTGACGGCATCCTCATTCCATATACCATCGCGCTCTATTGACTGAGTTAGCGTAAACCCATCAATCCATTCTTGGACTAAATAAAATAATCCGTTTTCTGTGAAATTAGCATAGAGTTTGGGAATATAGCGGCTTTCTTCTCCCAATGTTTCTAAGACTGCTGCCTCTCGATGAAACCGTTGTTGCAACAATTCATACATTTGGGGATTGTCAGCAACAGGTTTAAGCTGCTTAATCACACATCGACGGTTAGACGGAACTTTAGTGTCTTCAGCCAAATAGGTTTCGCCAAAGCCGCCACTGCCTAGGACGCTAGTGACGCGATAACGGTTATCTAAAAGGTTTGACATCATGGAGTTAATTAGTCGCCTGTTAATCGTTTGTTACATATCTTCGCGTTGAGATAAAACCAAATTTTTACTGAAAGTGCTATCTAGCAATACTTTCAATAAAAATATTGCGGTTCGTTTAGGCGCATAGGACTGTAGTTGTTATTATTGATCGTACAGTATAAACAGTGTTTTACTTTGCTTACAAGGTTCTAGAGTTTTATTCCCTATTAGTTCAAGCTGATCCTTAATCTCTTGTTTTAGACTGTGAAAATCTGATTTTTGAGATACTAAAGAATCATCAATTGAATACACTTCCACGATTGCTTCTCTTCCTTCAGCATAGAAATCATCCATTTTCAATAATTTCCAGTGATCGCTAAGTCCATCTTTTACTGCTGCCGAAAAAACTAAAAATCTATTTAACTTTCTTGTTAGCGATTCGATTTTCGCTGCAACATTAACTGCATCGCCGATTATTGTATACTCTTTTTTTATTTGAGAACCTATATTTCCTTCTAAAACTGTTCCCTTAGATAGCCCAATCCCAACATAGAGAACTCTCAATGGACTATTAACAGGCGATCGATCTCGTAAAACTTCTAACTTTGAGAGAATGTCTAGACTTGCTTGTAAAGCTTCATTTGCACGATCTCCATCGAAATATGCCATCACACAATCGCCTATAAACTTCGTAACTTCACCTCCTTTAGCCGAGATCTCTGAAGTGCAAATTGTAAAAAATTGATTGAGTAACTCCACAACTTCGGTTACTTGTAATTTCTCAGTAATACTTGTAAAGCTCATAATATCTGCGAACAAAATGATTTTTTCGGTATAGCGTGGGGTTAGGGTAAGAGGATTAACTCCATTTTCTATGGCTTGTAAAATCCCTGAATGAGTATAGTTTGCCAAAGCCATTTTTGACTCTCTCAAGGTTTGCAGCAACACTTTAATTGGCTTGACCAAAATATCGTTGTTTTTATCTAGTATAATTACTTTCATCGACCATTCGGCAAAGGATCTCTCAGTGATGTTCAGTTCTGACGCAAGACATACAATTTGATTGTGTCGATCATCTTTTAAAATTTTTTCGTACAGTAAATCTACTTGATCATCATCTCCCTCCAAAATTTGAAAGAACATATCACTGCAACTAAGTAAAATTCCTGTAATTCTCTCCCTAGCGTTATTGGTTTGTGAAACAATTCCAATATTTTTTATTTCCTTCCTTGTCAATGATCGCGAGAAATTACTAATGTAGGTTATCCTTTTCATGGAATTGTAGTATTTTAATTAACGAAAGATAGAAATTTTTGAAACTGGGTTTGGCAATAGCTGCTTCACTTAACAGCCAATTAGCTCAAGATGTTGCTTAATTTCTTGCTTTAGCTTCTTGAAGTCTGACTTCTGGAAAGTTAACAGATCATCAATTGAGTATACTTCCACAATCTCATCTCTGCCTTTAGCATGAAAATCACACAGCCTCACGGGTCGCCAGCGATCGCTTAATCCTTCGCGCACAGACGCAGAAAACACCAAAAATCTATTTAACTGCCTAGTCATCGCTTCGATCCTTGAGGCAACATTAACCGCATCGCCAATGACCGTATATTCTTTTTTAGTTTGAGAACCGATGTTTCCTTCTAATACTATGCCTTTAGATAGACCAATGCCGATATAAAGAACTCGCAATGGACTATTGATAGAGGCTTGATTGCGTAAAACTTCTAGCTCAGCCAAAATTTCCAAACTTGCCTGTAAAGCATTATCAGCCTGATCGCCATCAAAATATGCCATCACACAATCACCAATAAATTTAGTAACTTCACCACCTCTAGAGGCGATCGCTTTGGTACAAATTGTAAAAAACTGATTGAGTAAATCCACAACTGCTGTTACTTCTAGTTTTTCAGTGATACTCGTAAAACTAATAATATCAGCAAAGAAAATGATTTTTTCAGTGTAGCGAGGCGGAAGTGTAAGCGGATTAATTCCATTTTCAATCGCTCGTAAAACGCCTGATTGTGTATAACTAGCTAAAATTGCTTGTGACTCCCCCAAAGTTTGCAACATGATCTTAATTGGTTGCAATAAAATATCGTTATTTTCATCTAATACAATCACTTCCATTGACCAGTCTGGGAAGCGTCTCTCCGTGACATCTAGCTCGGATTTGAGGCAAAGAATTTCATTATGACGATCATCTTCTAAAATCCTCTTGTAGAGCATATCAATCCTGTCTTCTTCCCCCTCTAAAATCTGAAAAAATATACCACTACAGCTCATCAAAACCCCTGTAATCCCATCCCTAGAGTTATTTGTTTGCGAAACACTACCAATACCTTCAATTTCTCTTTTAGTAAGCGATCGCGCGAAATTACTAATATAGGTTAGCCTTTTCATACAATTGTGATATTCTGTCTAAAAAAAATTGAACTTCTGAAATAAAAAAATAAGTAAAGGCATAGATAGAAAATTTAGTTTCTACCCCCCTCCTACCCTAGTTGTAGCTCAAGTAATGACAGAAGTGTAATCAGCCATACAGCGTAACTAATTTTACTGTGACTCAGCATACATATGTATCATATAACACATTTCGCTTAGACAGTTCTTCAATGGCTGATTACAGGTTGCGATAGGATTAGAGCGACTGATTTTTTTAGTTTATAAATAATAAAGTAAGTATTTCCTATGAGTATTTCTGCTGAAGATGTTAAAAAGTTAAAGCAAGAAGTCGGTATTGCTGCCGCGCAACGGGTGAAGTCTGGCATGGTGGTTGGTTTAGGTACTGGCTCAACTACGGCTTTTGCGATCGAGGAGTTGGGTCGCCGTATTGCCACTGGTGAACTAACCGATATTGTTGGCATTCCCACTTCTTTCCAAGCATCAGTATTGGGCAAAAAATATGGTATTCCCATCCGCACTCTCGATGATGTCGATCGCGTTGATGTAGCGATCGATGGTGCTGATGAGGTTGACCCTCATAAAACTTTGATTAAGGGCGGTGGCGCAGCGCATACCCGCGAGAAAGTTATTGATTCACTCGCGACATTGTTTATCGTTGTGGTTGATGAGTCGAAGTTGGTAGATAAACTTGGCTCGACTTTTGCCGTGCCGATCGAAGTGTTGCCGATGGCAGTTTCGCCTGTAACTAGAGCCGTTGAAAAACTAGGCGGTAAGCCTGAATTGCGGATGGGTATCAAAAAAGATGGTCCCGTAATTACCGATCAAGGCAACATGGTTTTAGATGTCACGTTTGACGCGATCGCTGATGCCGCCGAACTTGAGAAAACCTTGAATAACATCCCTGGTGTCGTGGAGAATGGTCTATTTGTCGGCGTTACCGATCTAATTTTAGTTGGTGAATTTAAGGATGGAAAACCTCAAATTCGCGAAATCTCTTAAAAAACGTCACGATACCTAATGAAATCTCAGAATTGGTGGTGCGGCGCAAAGCACCGCGCCACCAATTCTTTTCTTGAGGCGTTTACACCATTTTGTCCAACTTGTGATAACGTATTGGCACTTTCATGCCGTCAAAATTTGACCTCCCACCTAGCCCCATCGCCAGTCACATCTCCGTCAGCCCGCGATCGCAACTGCCTATAACTTATGTACATTAAAAATGTAGAACTCACCAGATTTAAGTCCTTTGGCTCAACCGTATCGATCCCTTTAATGACGGGATTTACAGTTGTTTCTGGTCCCAAT
>JAJAZG010000074.1 GCA_026785865.1 Pseudanabaena sp. CAN_BIN31 | reverse complement strand
ACGGCGGTATACTTGCCTCTAAGCCCTATGTTTCAGGTGGAAACTATATCAATAAAATGAGTAATTGCTGTTCTCAATGTAAATATGATGTAAAACAAAAAACAGGCGAGAAAGCTTGTCCGTTTAACTATTTATATTGGCATTTTGTCGATCAACATCGTGAAAGCTTTGCCGAAAATGGCAGGGTCTCTCTCATGGTCAATGTCTATGACAAAAAACTTGAGGATGAAAAGCAAGCAATTCGTGATTCTGCAACTAAGTTTATAACTGGCATTGAGCGGAGCTTTAAATAAACAAAAAAATGTGGCGCACGCTGCGCGTGCGCCACATTTTTTTGTTTACTTCAAGCTCCGCGCAACGCCAGTTATAAATTTAGTTGCAGAATCACGAATTGCTTGCTTTTCATCCTCAAGTTTTTTGTCGTAAGCATTAACCATGAGAGAAACCCTACCATTTTCGGCAAAGCTTTCACGATGTTGATCGACAAAATGCCAATATAAATAGTTGAACGGACAGGCTTTCTCGCCTACTTTTTGTTTCACGTCATATTTACATTGAGAACAGCAATTACTCATTTTATTGATATAGTTTCCACCTGAAACATAGGGCTTAGAGGCAAGTATACCGCCATCAGCGAAGGTAGACATACCCAAAACATTGGGAAGTTCTACCCATTCATAGGCATCGATATAGGCAAGCCAAAACCATTGATTTAACTGACGTGGATCGGTGTTGGTGAGATTGCTGAAGTTGCTCAAAACCATCAGTCGCTGAATGTGATGAGAATATCCATAATTTAAAATGTTGGTTATGGCATCTTTGAGACAGAGCAAATCTGTATTTGCATCCCAATAAAGCTGTGGTAAATCATTCGTAAATTCAAAATAATTACTTTCCCTGACTTCTGGCATTTTGGCTTCATAGTAAACTCGCATATATTCACGCCAGCCGAGAATTTGGCGCACAAATCCTTCAACAGAATTAAGAGGGGCTAAATTTTGGGCATAAGCAGCGATCGCCATTTCACAAAGTTCTTGTGGTAGTAGCAATCCATTATTGAGATAGATTGATAGGATCGAATGAAACAAAAATGGCTCACCTACTTTGATTGCATCTTCATAGGCTCCAAATTTATCTAAGCGAGTTTCGATAAATAATTTAGCTAATTCTAGAGCTTGATCGCGAGTTACAGCATAAATAAATCGATCTAATTTGCCAAATGCATTCGGCAAATAATTTTGGACTAAGTGGATTACTTCTGCGGTAATCTGATCGGGCTTGATTTCAGCGATCGCTGGAATCGACGTATTTTTTGGAAGAGATTTGCGGTTTTCTTTGTCATAGTTCCAATTACCGCCGACTGGTTTACCATCTTCCATCAGATAGCCCGTTTGTTTTCGTAATTCTCGATAAAAAGTTTCTAAGCGATATCCTTTCTTGATTTTAGATTTAAATTTTTCAGGATCGGCAATAAAAAATTGATTGGGAATAGATTTAACCCGATCGCCAAATTGATCAGCCATAGCCGCTATCTGCGATCGCGTATCCCATTCCGATGGTTGCATATAAGTTAGTTCTAGATTTGGATACTGCTCTAGAAATTTTATTAACGCATCGGCATGAGTGCCTTCAGTAAATAAATTGAGGACGGGAAAACCCTGTTGATGGCAAGCGATCGCAAAATGACGTTGAGCGCTAAGAATATAAACTAATTTTTGCTTGTGGTGCGGAATTGCGATCGCATAGGCTAGGGATTCGACAAAAATTAATAGCGGCTTTTGGGAAAGTATTTCGCTAGGAAATGCGGCGAGATTTAGCTGATCATAGAGAACGAACAATGCGCGATCGCTTGTTGCTAATTTATTTTCTAGACTTGGCGTAATTGGATAGTTATCAATTTGAGAAAGAAATTCACGAGCAGTTTCTAGCATTCTGGGCTGATTTTTTTGCTTATTCTTGGATTTTTAGCTATACAGACTTTCTGAACATCTCAACCAAAGGTTTCGTCACCCAATGCGTGCCAATCTTCCATTGATGCTGCAAAGTTGGCATTCTCAGTAAATAGGCTAGTCGCCGCATTGCATGGGCGGGGAATCCATCAATAGTGAACCTCCCAAAAATCGAAGCCGTCGCGCCATCAATACCTAAGCTAATAAATTCACCAAGGGGAATATAGCTAAAGGGAACCATTGACTTTTGGTTAAGGCTCGCCCAAACATTCCAAGCGCAGTATTGTGACTGTTGGAAGGCGACCTGTGCTGTGGCAGGAACTAGATTTTGATTGGAGTCAAAGCAACTTGCTAAGTCACCGATCGCAAATACATCTGGATATCCCTTAACCTGTAGGGTTGATGCTGTGGCGATCGCGCCTTGACGATTATGCTCGACTGGTAGGTTTTGCAACATTTTGGAGAAGGTACTGCCCACCGTCCATAGCACTATATCGGCGGGTAAAGTATCACTACCATCGGTATAATCAAAGGTAATTTCACCATCATTTACTTGTGAAACTCGCGTATTCAGGTCAGTCCAGATTCCACGTTTTGAGAGCGCAAGCTCGGCAATATTGCGATTTGCATCGGTGGAATTGCTTAAAATTTTGTCGTTGCGATCAACTAGACGGACGCGACCACGATCTTTGAGGCGATCGGCAATTTTGCAAGAAAGTTCTACGCCACTGCTACCACCACCGACGATGCAGACACGGATTTTGTCGCGATTAGATGCTTCTAATAATTCTAGTTTGCTATTAAGGCGATGGAAGTCATTCAGACTCCGAAATGGAATCGCATATTCCGCAGCGCCATCGATAACATTTATAGGCGT
>JAJAZG010000073.1 GCA_026785865.1 Pseudanabaena sp. CAN_BIN31 | reverse complement strand
CAGCATGAATGCTGATGTTTAGCCTTAATATTTTTGTACAAGCCACGCTTTGCGGGGCTTGTACAAAAAATCTGGGTTTGGTTTCATCGCAAAGCGCTGTAAGAAAATAAACTTTATTTATTCTCTTAATTTGCTACTTTTTGCGATCGCTTGTTCATATATTTAGTCAGATCGGTAAAAGTATCACGCCGCAAATAGGGATAATCACCGACCCAGAGATTGTATTGCGGAATATAAGCATCAGAGGTTTGGCGACTAACTCGACCAAAGCGGCGATCGTTAGAAAACAGCAACATATAGACTGTTTGCTCTGGTTTGATACGCTTAAGCTCCCGCTTCATGGGCAATCGCAGAGTCGTCACAAAATCCGTCTCATCCCCAAGCTCAATATTTAAAAAACTTTCCGCATCATAACTAACGTCCATTCGTCCCCGCGAATCCACCTTTTCAGCGCGTGCAAGCACTTCTTGCGAGACATACACATCCAGCACTTCCGCTTGCCAAAAGCCACAATTAGCAAAGCGCCGCAACTTGGCGTTACGAATGCTCGCCAGTGCGACTGGCTCCAACATCCAATACAGTCCCCCTAGCGCTGCACATACAAACATCGCCAAAGCTGCAAAACTACTAGGATTATTTTCATGAATGCGATTGTAAAGGATCGTAAAAATAATTACAGCAGCGATCGAAATCGCAACGCGGCGAAATACGCTCTGACCATCGCCCCAATAGTATTGATACTGCTCGGAGGTGGGAACAGCAGGAATTAGTTCATCAAAATTTTTGCGTTTGAGTGGGGTAATCATAGGGATATTTTAGCTAATAATGCAGCACCATAAGCCGCTTCTGTTTGCAGTGAATTTTGCATGGGGATTTGCAAATAGCGATCGCGTATTTTTGCCCACACCTGATTTTTTGCCCCACCACCTGCGGTATAAATTTGCAAAATCGGGGAAGCGCCTAATTGTTGCAAAAGTGTATAGCCTTGCGCTTCAATTCTTGCCATGCTTTCCAGTAAACCATACAAAAATTCTACGCGATCATCAGGACGTGGCTCCAGTCGTGGCGCTAGATGCGGATCGTTAATCGGAAAGCGATCGCCTATTTTTGGTAAAGGATAATAATCTAACGGACTAGGAATATTCGGATCAAGGCGATCGCTAAGTTCTTGTAATTCTAGATCAGTAAAAAATTGACGTAACACAGCCCCACCCACATTTGAAGCCCCACCGACTAGCCATAAACAACCCAAATCAGGATGCTCAAACCGATGGCTATAAATCCCATAACGCGCATTATTAATCGAGCGATCGCTTAATACTTTTAATACCATCGTCGAACCGAGCGAAGTAACCGCCGTCCCGATTGTAGGGGTTGCCGTGCCAACAGAAGCTAAAAAAGCCGCGTTACTATCAGTCGTTCCCGCCCCGATCACACAATCGAGTGGCAAATCTAGCTGCAAAGCGATCGCCCCCTGAATATTTCCTACAGTTGCACTAGGCGCAAATATTTCTGGCAAAATCACATGAGAATTTGCTAAAGCCCAAACTTGCAACCAATTGGGATAGGTCAAAAGCAGAGGATCGTAACCCAACTTAAGCGCATTGTGATAATCGCTCACACCTAATTTGCCATGTAGTAAATAGCCTAGCCAATCAGCTTGATGCAAAAAATAAAGCTCTTTTGATGCTTGTCCCGAATATTTCATTAGTGAAATTAATTTCGCAAAACTTGAAGTCGCGCCGCAGACTAAATGCTGATTTGGGGCAAATTTTTTGACTCGATCTAAAACTTCCGATTCGCAAGCATCGCTATAAATCATTGGTGGCGCGATCGCTTTCCCATCGCGATCGCAAATCAAAACCGTTGCCGAAGTCCCATCAATGACTATTTTTCTAGTTTTTTGGCGAATTTGCTTAGGCAAACTAGCAATTACTTCATAAAGTGCTACTCGCCATGTTTCGCAATCGCGAATGTCATAGTCAGATCGAGCGATCGCCACGATTTCACGATCGCCATTAATGGCGATCGCCCTTACTCCCGAAGTTCCAAAATCAATCCCTAAAAAGTAATTCATTAATTTAGACCTAGCTCCGTATAACAAGGGGCTTAAGCCCCTTGCCTATAACTAAAAGTTCTAGCTCCGTAACAAGGGGCTTAAGCCCCTTGCTCATACCTGACGGTCACTATTTCTGTAGAGGAATATGCTTTTCCAAGCAAGTTCTCAACATTTTTACATCAAATAAAACTGGTAAGAAATGAATACTCTTTACTTCTTTGAAATATAGCAAAATAGGAAAACCAAACCAAAAAACCTGCCAATCTTGCCACTCTTGATAGGGGAAAGTACGGAACTTTTCTTGCGATCGATAAACCTCTAAGTCTGTTGCGGTAAATACTAATCGAATCGTCGCTGTTTGATAAGCTAAAAGCAATCCAAAAATCGCAATTACACCCGCAGCAATCGGTTGAACCCAAATAAATGGAATTCCTGATAATACTAGTA
Source organism: Pseudanabaena sp. CAN_BIN31 (assembly GCA_026785865.1). Lineage (GTDB taxonomy): Bacteria > Cyanobacteriota > Cyanobacteriia > Pseudanabaenales > Pseudanabaenaceae > Pseudanabaena. The sequence continues at coordinate 4,203 of JAJAZG010000073.1, read as the reverse complement.
CAGCAGGTATGGCATAGTTTGGATTTAGTTCTGTAGTCTGCGATGCAATATCTGGATTGCCAGAAGGATTTGAAGTACTCATATTGATTCAAATAATTGATTTCTATCTATAGATATACATTTAATTCTAAGTCTATGGCTTCTTTATTGAAGTGATAAAATGATTATTATTAAGCTAATCACGCGCTTCAGTTAGTTTATGCTTAACTTAGCGCTTCGTTGGCAAGCCACCGTAATTTTTACACAAATTTAGGAAATGTCTATGAACTTATCCTCAACCGTGAACGACTTGGCTCTCCCTTTACCCGAAGTTGCCAAAGATCCTAAAGTCTGGAATCATCTCAAACAAGCGATCGCTACGAGTTCGGGGTTTGATAAATGGCAGCGATCGCGAAACGGCGATCCCAAGAGCGATCCCAAAGATGTTTTGGTAGTCCAAGAAAGCGTGCTTGATGATCTCGTGCGGAGTTACTTACGTGAGACACTAGAGACGTTAGCGTATTAATTGCGAGATTTTCTTGTGAGCGAAACATTAAAAACTCAGTTTGAAACCATAAGAGAGCAACTAGCTGCGGAAGACATGGGTACTCGAATGAAAGCCCTCCACGCTAGTCGCTCTCTTTCTATGTCTGAGCGATTTACTTTATTGACGATGGCGGCGATCGACCCCTATGCTCGTATTCGTTACGATGCGGTCAGCCAACTTGGTACAGTCGGCACTGTTGATTTGCAAAAGTCTTTTGAAATTTTAAGCGATCGCCTGTCTATCGATCCAGAACTCGATGTCAGGGCTGCCGCCGCCGCATCTCTTGGCTCTCTCCAACTCACGCAAGCCTTTGATCTGCTTAAAACCGCCTACGAGTCCACAAATGATTGGATGTTTCAATTTAGCATCGTGGCGGCGATCGGTGAGCTAGGCGCAACTCAAGGTTTTGATTTCTTAGCCGAAGCATTACAAAGCCCCAATGAACTCGTCAAGATTGCGGCGATCGGCTCTCTAGGAGATTTAGGCAATCCTGAAGCTATATCTCTATTGATACCTCTAGCTGATGATCCTGACTGGCAAATTCGACATCGAGTTTCGCAGTCCCTCGCTCAGATTGGTGGCGATGCTGTCAAAGTTATTTTAGAAAAACTTGCCAATGACCCGATGCCTCAAGTTGCTGAAGCTACGCGATCGCATCTCTAAGCCTCTATGAGCTACGACAACACCTGCAAATATTTAGCCGAAAACTTCCCCACTGACTTTGCCATTTGGTTATTGGGGAAGCCTATTGCTTTAACGAAACTCGAACCATCTGAGCTTTCAGTTGAGCCAATCCGTGCCGATTCGGTGATATTTCTGGAATCCGCAGACTTAATCCTGCATATCGAATTCCAAACCAGAACCGATGAAAATATGGCATTTCGGATGCTTGACTATTGGGTAAGACTACACCGTAAATACTCCAAAAAAGAAATTTATCAAGTAGTCATTTACCTGAATCCAAGCAATTCGCCGCTTGTCTATCAAACAAATTTCAGCGCGAAGAAGATAAGTTATGAATTTGAAGTAGTCCGTCTGTGGGAACAGCCTACGGAAATATTTCATCAATATCAAGGACTATTACCTTTGTCCGTTTTAAGTAAAACTGAAGATCCCACTGAGACGTTAAGAGAAACTGCCAAATTAATTCACAATATTAAGGACAGACAAGTAAAAAGTAACGTTGCTGCTGCCACGGCAATTATTTCTGGGTTAGCATTAGACAATGCAGTCATTCAAAGATTATTGAGGAGTGATATTATGAGAGAATCAGTATTTTATCAAGAGATTTTGCTCGAAGGCAAGGCTGAGGGTTTGGCTAAGGGTAAGGCTGAAGAAAGAAACCAGATTGCTTTGAAGATGTTGAGATCTAACGTTTCCGTAGAGATGATTGCTCAGTTTACGGGATTAACTCTAAAACAAATTGCTAAGCTCCAAAAAATGGCGGCAGAACCGCGCAAAGCTGGTAAAACGAATACGCGCAACAGTGTCTGAATCGCGGATTACACGGATTAGAGGATGACACGGATTTTAATTTGGATAGGCAGCGTTAATCTCGTAAAGCATCCGAATTAAAATCCGTGAAATCAGTTAATCCATCTAATTCGTGATTCAGATTTTATTTTTTGCAAATAAAAAAGAGGAAACATTAATATGTTTTCTCTTTTTTATTGTTTCAAGAGATTAAAAGCTTTAAAGCTTTTAATCTCTTATATGACCAAAACTCTAGAAGGAGAATGTGGTACGGATTACGCCGACAGTTGCAGTGCCATTAGCATTTGAACCGCCTTGGTTGAATACGAAGAATACACCAGGAGTGATGCTGATATTCTTAGAAACACGGAAGCGATAGAAAGTTTCCAATTGATAGGTAGTGTCAGCATTACCTGCTGCATTAGTAACGTAAGTTCTATTTAGCGGCTGACCGAAAGAAACTGCGGCAAGATCGCCTTCAGTGAACACATCCTTAGCAGAGAGAGCCGCTAACCAGCTAGTAAAGGTTGTACTAGCTGACGATGTGCCAGTAGAGTTAGCAAAGGTGTAAGAACCCCATGTATTGAAGGTAAACTTCTTGGTGATATCGAAAATCAAGCTACCGACAACGGTATCACTGGTGATACCAGTAACGCCACCAGCAGGAAATACACCGCCAAAAGAGTCATTATTCAAACCTGATGAAAGAGTGTTGCCAACTGTGTAGGCACGAGCGTAGCCAATACCTAATGTAAATGCATCAGATGGCTTAACAACTAACTGAGCAGCAAGTTTTGTATCACCACCACTCACACCGCCTTGTCCCGTAGGAGAAGCGGCATTAGAAGCGCTATACAGCAACTCAAGAGCTGCTTGGTTGTTGAACTTAAAGGTCAAACCAGCAACGGCTAAACCACTATCGCGACCACTAGAAGCGATACGGATCAACGGACTGAAACGACCAAAGCGGGAAATTGTACCTTGGCTATCGCTTTCAAGAGGATTCAAAGGACTTAGAACATCTTCAGGAGCGCCGATCGGTGCAATGTAGGCTGTGATATTGTCTCCCACTGGGAAGCGGTAGAACAAACGGTTGATTTCAAAGTTGTTAGCAGCACTACCACTAAAACCAAAACCATCGAATGCAAGACGTGTACTGTTGCTATTAGCTAAAGCAGTGTAGTTAGCAGTGTTACTTGCTTGTAAACGGGTTCTCAGCAAGTCCTTACCAGTGAAGCTGGTATCAAGGTTGAGGCGAGCGCGGTAGCTGAAAGTGACATTGGTTTTGTCAACGCCAGTGGTAACTGGAAGTACGCCAGGAGCACTAGTACCAACACCATCAGAGCCACCAACAACACCAAAGATGGCTTCGCCGCGTAGCTTGGTGGTGGTAGAGAACTGTTGAGCTTCGAGCTTAGCAGTCTTAGCATCGAGAGCATCTACACGACCGCGAAGGGTTGCAAGTTCAGCCGCAAACTCTTCTTGAAGCTTTTGCAAGGTAGCGAGGTCTTCTTTGCTGACCTTGTCAGCCAAACCTGCGGAGATAATTTCGTTGATCTTGTCCAAGCAAGCATTTAGACCAGCCGCAAATTCAAAGCGGGTAGTTGCTTGTTTGCCACGGAAAGTGCGATCGGGGTAGCCAGCGATGCAACCGTAACGCTCTACCAAGGACTGCAATGCGGTGAAAGCCCAATCGGTAGGACGAACATCGCTAAGTTGAGAAACTGAAGTTACATTTTGAGCGATCGCGCTAGGACGTGCCAAGCTGTCGGTAGTTACGGCGCGAATCACTTCAGAATTTTGAGAAGCTTGGGCATTAGCACCACCACTGATTAGGGCGGATGCAGCGACAGCAGCAGAAATTACTACGCTGTATTTTTTCTTAGAAATTTTAGACATTTAAATTACCATTCCTCACAACATGAACAGGCTTACGCTTGTCTTAAAAATAGTTTAGCAGCAACATTAACAAAAAGCTAAGTGTTGGACAATACATCGTTTGATGTATTTACGATTAGACTGCACCTGATAGATATAGTACTTTACTTTTCTGCGTTTGCCTAGGTTTTAAGTGATGTTGCGTGGAATGAAGACCGCCCTCACCCCCCTGCCCCCTCTCCCTAGGGGAGAGGGGGAGCAAGCAAGATGAAAATATTCTCTTGTCCCCCTCTCCCTCAGGGAGAGGGGCTAGGGGTGAGGGTCTT